>JBMZAL010000017.1:4079-12805 GCA_049611325.1 Flavobacteriales bacterium | reverse complement strand
GTGACGGCACAGCCGGCTCTTTCGGAACGGCTGACTGTGTTGCTGGTTGCAACGATGCAGGTGCATGCAACTACGACGCGACTGCCGACATCAACGACGGTTCTTGCGATTACTCTTGCTTGGGTTGCACGGACAGCGCTGCTGCCAACTACAACCCTGAAGCCACGGTTGACAACGGTGACTGTGTGTACTGTGACCCCGGAACGTTCATTTTGAACGTGGACATGGCTGACAGCTTTGGCGACGGCTGGGGTGGTGTGGAATACTACCTCTACGACCTCAACTCCGGCGCCCTCGTGGACAGCGGTTCGATTGAAACGGCCTTCATCGGTGACGGTCTCTCAACTGGTTTGGACTTGATTTGCTTGGCTCCAGGCTGCTACAACTTCCAAACCATTGGAGGTGGCTTCGACGCAGGTGAAGCGAGCGTGACGTTGGACGACCAGTTCGGCACTGTGTACGGAACTGTTTCTGGTACGGGTGCGAACTACGGTGTAGACTTCACGTTGACGGGCCTTTGCTCAATCGAAGGTTGCACGGACGCTGCGGCGAACAACTACAACCCATCGGCTTCCACGGACGACGGCTCTTGCCAGTCTCCTCCTGCCAACGACGACGTTGCGAATGCTGAGGCCTTGGCTTGCGACTTGAGCGCATCAGGAACCTTGCAATACGCCAACGACAACGAAGGCTTGGAAGGTCTTGAGTTCGGTAATGATGTCCTCGGCAGCGCAGGTGTGTGGTACGTCATCAACTCTGATGCGGACCAGCAAATCACTTTGAGCACTTGTGATACGCCAATTAACGATGGCACAACGGACTACGCAGGCAGCACAGACATTGCCATCTTCACTCAAGATTTGGACGGCAACTTGACTGTCATTGCGACGAACAACGATGGTTGTACTGCCGGAGGATTCCACAGCACCATCACTTGGACTGCGGAAACGGCTCAGGACTACTACGCTCGCGTTGAGGGTGGCGGTGGCAGCGAGTTTGTCATCAGCGCATCTTGCAACCCTGACCAAGCCACTTCTCCTGCCAACGACGATTGCACTGGTGCAGTTGAGCAGGCAACTGGAGTGACCTTCACTGGCAACTTGTGTGGTGCGAACGCGGAAGGAATCAGCATTTTCACTGCTGGAACCGCAACGGCTTACGGTGTGTACTTCACGTTCAACAGCTCGAACTACGACACGTTCTTGTTCAATGCCACAAACATCAGCAACGACGTGCTCGGATTCATGATGCTCGATGGCAATACTTGTGATGACTTGTCTGACTTCGTCGGCTGTCAGTTCACAGGCACTTGTGCGGGTTCAGTCGAATCCTTCTTGTCCCTCGAGCCCAACACCGACTACTACTTCTTGATCTACACCACAGACCAAGACGCATGCGGTGACTTCGAGTTCACAACGACAGGCATCTTGCTCGGTTGCACGGACGCTGCGGCGAACAACTACAACCCCGAAGCCACGCAGGACGATGGTTCTTGTGACTTTGCCGGTGTGACGCCTGCCAACGATTCTTGTGCCGACGCCATCGAATTGGCTTGCAACGCCATCACAACAGGTTCTACTGGTGGCGCCACCAACGTGGGTTCGCCTTTGAATGTTGCAGGTTGTGAGGCTGCTCCTGGTACTGGTGTGTGGTACACCTTCGTGGGCGACAGCTCATACCACACGTTGAGCACTTGTGGCTCTGCAATCGACACCAAGATCAACATCTACTCAGCCGACACTGCATGTGGCGGAGGTAGCATTACTACACCACCTGCTGATGCTTGCGGTGAAGGTCTCGTGACCACAAACTACTCTGTGGGTGGTGGCACTTGGGATTCAGAGATCACTTGGTCTTTGGCCGACACGGCTGGTGTGGAAGTGGCCGGTGGTGCTGCTCCAACCTCAGGCAGCCTCTGCTTGCCAGCAGGTGACTACATCTTGACCATGAACGACTCTTACGGCGATGGCTGGAACGGTGCAAGCGCTGCGTTCACAGACGGTTTGGGAGATGTGATGGGTGTGGCTGGTCTTGAGACTGGCAACACAGGCACGGCGACCATCACTGTGGCGCCTTACAGCATGGAGCCAATCTTCATTGCGGGTGACTTCACTTGCGTGGCCAGCGCGACGTCTTCTGACGGAAACGGCATCTGCACGTTGTTCGACGCGGACGATGTGAACTTCGAGTTCATCTCTGAGCCTGGTTTGCTCTACTACGTGTACGTGGGAGCGCAGGACACCGATGGCAACCCTGCCACAGACGACAACGGTGCCTTCGACATCGACTTCACTTGCAACCCTGTGATTGAGGGATGTCAAGATCCAGCAGCATGCAACTACAACCCTGATGCCAACGTGGACAGCGGCGATTGCGACATCTGGAGCTGCGTGTGCCCAGACTCTACTGGCACGCCAATTCAGTTCTACATGTACGACAGCTTCGGTGACGGATGGAATGGTGCGACCTACACTGTGACGGACCTTGACGGCAACCCCGTCGCTTCGGGCAACCTCGATGATGCTGCGTTCTCTGTGGATGCAGACAACTTTACTGGTCCAGAATTCGGTTACGATCTCTTCTGCTTGGATCCTGGTTGCTACAGCGTAATCGTTGAAGGTGGCGACTGGCCGTCCGAGGTTACTTGGACAATGTTCCTGGAAGATGGAAGCATTCTTGCCGAGGGTGCTCCGATCGATGGTGTAACCATTTCTATTGGTGGTGCGGTGTGTGGCTGTACAGATGCAGGTGCATGCAACTACGATGAGACTGCCACGGACGACGACGGCTCTTGTGAGTTTGAGTCTTGCGGTGGCTGCACAGACATCACGGCTTGCAACTATGACGCTGATGCGTTGATTGAAGACGGCTCTTGCTGTTTCGACAACTGCGTGTCTGTGAACATGAGCGACAGCTTCGGTGACGGTTGGAACGGCGCTGCGTACACGTTGACCGATGTCAACGGCACGGAGTTGGGTTCTGGCACCATTGATGCGGGTAGCGCAGCAACTGATACTTACTGCCTCGAAGCCGGATGTTACATCATCACTGTCTCGGAGGGAACCTTCCCAGGTGAGGTCAGCTGGAACATTGTGGGTGCCTTCGGTGGCGTTGTTGCCGGTGGTGCTGGTGAGTCTGTGACCTTCAACGTCGGGTCTGGTGACCAGTGCGTTGTGGATTGCGACATCGCTTGCGCTTGCAACTACAACCCTGCGACCAACATCTCTGATGTATCGTTGTGTGTCTTCGACGGCTGCTCAGGTTGCACTTACCCTGATGCAGAGAACTACGACGAGACTGCGGTTTCTGATGACGGTTCTTGCAGCTTCGACATCGCCAACCCATGTCCTGCGGATTTGAACGGCGACGGCTCAGTCTCTACGGCTGACTTGCTTGAATTCTTGACGGCATTCGGTCAGATTTGCTAATCTGAGTGACTTGAAATAAGAAAGGCCCGGCGCAAGCCGGGCCTTTTTGTTTCTTTGAAATCATGAATTCGATTTTGATCACTGGGGCGGGCAGCGGCATCGGTGCGGCCACCGCAAGAACATTGGCGCAGCGCAATGGCATTCGTGTGGTGTTGATGGGTCGTCGAGAGGCGCCCTTGCGCGACGTGTTGTCGTCCTTGCCCAAGGCTGGAGCCCATGTGATGGTGTCCATGGACGTGTCAGATGCCGAATCGTTGCAGACTTGGTTGTCAGGACCGGAGGCGGCGCTGGACCGGCATCCACTTGTAGGCGTGTTTGCCAATGCTGGCGTGGGAGGTCCCAACGCATTTGGGGAGGGCGACCGATGGGACGAAATCATTCGTATCAACTTGACGGGGACTTACAACACCTTGATGTGTTGCAAGCCACATTTGGATCGGTCGCCTGGTGTGAAGCATGCCGTGGTCACCAGCAGCGTCTTGGCGCGATTCGGGGTTCCTGGCCAATCGGCGTACGTCACGAGCAAGACAGGCCTGTTGGGTTTGGTCAGGTCTCTCAGTGTGGAATGGTCTCCACAAGGGGTAATGGTCAATGCGATTTGTCCTGGATGGGTGGACACGGAGATGGCCCAAGACAGCATCCAGGCCATGGCCGAGGCGCAGGGCATTTCGTACGAGGCGTCCAAAGCGCAGCAGGAGGCCATCTTGCCAGCCGGACGCATCAGCACGCCGGAAGAGATGGCGCAATGGGTGAATTTCCTGTTTTCAGGACTCGGGGATGGCGAGACGGAAGCCCGCGTGGAGACGTTGACGGGCCAAGCCTTGGATGTCAACAGCGGCTCTTGGATGGGATGAACCGCACCGGGGTGGGGACTACCTTTGCCCCATGAGACACAATTTGAGCGATGTCGGGGCGCTGATCAGGGATCGACGCTCTTTTGCACCTGAGCAATTTTCGTCTCGCAGGGTGCACCGAGACGTGGTCGAAGAGGTGTTGCGTGCCGGAACGTGGGCTGCCACGCATGGCATGACCCAACCGTGGCGGTTTTCCGTGTTTCAAGGCGAAGGGTTGGCGGTCATTCGCGAGGGGCTGCCCACCTGGTACGCAGCGCATGTCGGGGAGGGAAATGTGGTGGAGAAGAAGCTGGAGAAGCTTCGGCACCGCTTGGATGCGTGCAATTGCGTCATCGGCATTGGGATGGTTCCCGATGTGAATGGACGGATTTCAAAACAAGATGAAGAGTGGGCCGTGGCTGCCGCGGTTCAGAACATGCATTTGATGTGCACGGCGTATGGGCTTGGTGCCAAATGGACCACGCCCAAATTCATGGCCCTGCCGCAGGTCAAAGAAGTCTTGGGATTGCCTGAGGACGGCAAGGTCATGGGGTTGATGTACGTCGGATACCCCAATCGAGAGTGGCCGGAGTCGCATCGTTGGCCCTTGGAGTTTGTGACGCGGTGGCACGACGGCGAGGAGGAGCCACGTCCTCACGAACAAAAACCCTCGGTGTGACGCATGCGCTGGGTCAATCACTATACACACCCTGGGGACACCCGCTATCACGTGTTTGTGTTTCGTGAGGCACACTACGTCAGCCGGTTTGAATCGCGTTGTCAAGAAGAGGGGATTCCCTACGAGAAGCACGAGGAAGGGGAGGAGGTGATGTTTGGCATTGCCAAGACGCATTTCTCGCAAGCCTTGAGGGCAAATCACCTCGTGTACGCAGAGTTCAGATCGCACTTCATCCCAAGCCGCAGTTGGCGTTGGGGCTTGTTGGTGTTCACTGCGGCGGTGCTGGGCTTGGCCTTGATGGGCTGGTTGACATCGACCACGGCACACGGCCAAGTCGAGGCGGGATTGCCCTGGGAGCTGGATGTGGTGGCTCGCGCCCACGTGCCTTCCGATGCGTTGGGCATGCAACCGACGTTTGTGGAGGACCGCGGCATTGATGCGACCTGGACGCCAAGGTTTGGGACAGAATTTGGGCTTCGCATTCATCGACGGCTGAAGGAAGGATGGACCCTGGGGGGCGGCGTCGAGTGGATTCGGAGGGAGCATGGCCTCGTGGTCGGCTACACCAACGACACATTGGGCATTGCCACGGTCGACACGTTGCCGCAGATGCGAAGTTTGGCATACCGGCTTCCTTTGCTCGCGGGCATTCGCGTTCCCATGGGTTACAACGATTTGGAGATTCAAGCGAGTGGTGGGCTTGGGGTGGAGTGGAAGACCAGCGAGACGGTGATCAGCCAGCTCGTGCAGGGGCCGGGCGTGGAGCGCGTGGTGCAGGCTTATCAAGGCCGGACGCGTTTCATCACCGTGCCTGTGATGGCGGAAGTGGGGATTCAGAAGAGGGCCAAAGACGGCCAACCTGGATGGTATGTGGGGTGGTTTTGGTCGAGTCCCCTTGGACGGGACGCGTGGGCAGAGAACACGTGGGTCTCGAATTCCGTCTCTGGACTGGCGAGGAACTACCTGAACTTGGTTGTGACCGGACTGGATGTGCGGTTGGTGCTGCCAGAGTAAAGAACACAAAAAAGCCCGCCAGAGCGGGCTTTTTTCTTGGATGACTGGATCCGGCGTTACGCAGCGTCTGCCACGAGGTTGAATCCAACCGTGAAGTTGTCGTGGATGAGGTTGTCACCCAAGTTGTCAAAGAAGGAACCTGAGCCGTACTTGACGTCAAATTGGGCGCGGTCCAAGACCACGGACCCTTCGATGGAAAGCTTGCCTTCGTTGTCCATCACTTTGGCCTCGAAGGTGATGCTCCTGGTGATGCCGCGAATGGTGAAGTCGCCTGTCACGCTGTGGGTGGCGTCGCCCTTGATTTCGGTCAAGGCTTCAATGTTGCGCAGGGTGAAAGAGCTGGTCTTGTGCGCAGAGACATTGAAGAAGTCATCGCTGTTGAGGTGGCCGACCAATTTGTCTCCCCACTCGCCTTCCAGGTCGGTGCAGCGGATGGTTTCCATGTTGGCAATGACGTTTGCTGCCGTAAGCTGGCCATCGGTCATGGAGAGGTAGCCATTGGAGACGTTCACGGTGCCCATGTGCTCCCCGGTGACTTTGGTGGCGTGCCATGTGATGGTGGATGCGGAAGCGTCCACGCGGTAACGGGTGGTGCCTTCATCGTTGTGCGCAGATGCGCCAAGGGTCAGGGCCAAAGAAGCCACGAGGGTCAAAAACGTTTTCATGGTTGAATTGAAGTTGTCGGTTTGATTTCAGGATTGTGTTTCGTTCCAGGCATCGAGCGTGTCAATGGCCTTTTTTGCGTCTGCATGCGACCAAATGTCTTGGAGCAATGACATTTCAGCATCCATGATGTTCGCAAGTTCGTCGGTGAATTGCGCACCCATCTCCGTCAAGAGGATGTCCACCCTGCGGCGATCTTCTGGACACGCGTCACGTCGCACGAGGTGCTTGTCCACCAGTTTGTCAATGAGGCGAGAGGTGTTGCTGTTGCGGTCGATCATGCGTCCACTGATGTCGCGAAGGGCGATGGGGTTGCCTTTTTGGCCGCGCAGGATGCGCAAGATGTTGAATTGCTCGGGGGTGATGCCGTGCGGTTTCAACAACGCGCGATGCCTGTTCAGCATTTGACTTGCGGTGTACAGGACCGTGAGCGCCAGCTGTTGTTGGGGCGAGGCGAAGGTGGTCATTTGGAGCGCTTGGGGCGTCTTCATTCTACAAATGTACACACAACAGTTGTATGTACAATTAAAGAGTGTGCACACAAAAAATGCACCCGCAGGTGCATTCTTTTGGCAGGGCAGTTGTGGTTATGAGGACAGGGCCTTTCGGACGAGTCCAGAGATGACTTTGCCGTCGGCCTGGCCGGCCATGGCGGCAGTCGCGACGCCCATCACCTTTCCCATGTCCGCCATGGAGGACGCCCCTGTGGAGGCGATGATCTCGGTCACCTTGGCTTCGATTTCAGCCTCGGTGAGTGCGGCGGGAAGGAATTCCTGGATGACCGCAGCTTGTGCGCGCTCTTCGGCGGCAAGGTCTTCGCGTCCTTGGTCTGTGTAGAGCGCGGCCGTCTCGTTGCGTTGCTTCAAGAGCTTGCTCAAGATGGCCAAAGTCGTGCCGTCGTCGACCGTGTCACCGGCGCCCTCTTTTGTGGCTTCGAGCATGATTTTGCTTTTGATGTCGCGCAAGGCAGAAAGACGTTCTCTGTCCTTGGCGCGCATGGCATCCTTGATGCCCGCGGAAATGGTGTCAGCGAGGTTGGCCATCAGTCGACGTTGTCGTGGAGAAACGGATTGTCGTTGCGCAATTCCACACGGCGGTTGCCCTCCTCGTCAAATTCCTCGGAGAGGTGCATGCGGCTCACTTGAGAATCTGCACTCTGTGGCGTGTCGTCAATGGAGATGTTGCGACGCTTGTAGGCCGGCTCGTTTTCGAGGTCAGCGATGCGGCCAGGGAGGTTGAGCTTGCTCTTGAATTCCGCGAGGCTGCGTGTGATTTGACGCTGACGTTCTGCAAAGGCCTCACGTGTGGGCTGAACAGAGGGCGTGGGTGCCTTGGGCGTCTCCGCTGTGGGTTCGTCCGAAACGTGGAACTGCGGGGTCTCAGGCTCTGCGGGGACATTGGTGTTGGTCACCTCGGGGGTCAAATCTTGGGGTTCCGGCACGTCGTCAAGGTTGTAGATGATGAATTCCTCGTTGGTGGAGACATCTGCTTCCTTTGGCGTCTCTGGCGCTTCGTGATGGAGTTCAGGGGCGGTGGTTTCGCTGGCTTCCTCGTGATTTAGGGTGTCCTGAGGGAGTTCGGCTTGGTCTTCCGCAGACGGAATGTCGGCGCTCGTGTTGGCCTCAGGCGTGGGGAAGAGTTCGCGCTGTGGCACGTTCAAGTCCCACTTGTTGCGATCCACGTCTGCGGCAGGCGCGTCCTCCGGCTTGAGGAAAGGCTCTGCTTCCGCTTCAGGGGCGGTGGTGGCTTCTTGTGCAGGGGTCTCGGTGACTTGGTCGTCGAGCCACACCTTCTTGGGGCCAGCGGCTTGTGATGGGGCATCGATCGTGGCGGCGTCAAAGCCCGTGGCAATGACGGTGACGCAGAGGTCCTCGCCCAAGTTGGGGTCGGTGCCGTATCCCCAGATGACTTCGGCGGTTTGGCCAGCAGCCTCCTGGATGTGGTCTGTGATTTCCATGATCTCGTCCATGAGGATCTCTTCCGTGCCAAACGTGATGTTCAGCAAGACGAAGTTGGCGCCTGTAATGTCGCTGTCGTTCAAAAGCGGGCTTTCGAGGGCGTCGCTGACGGCTTTCTGCGCACGCCCTTGTCCAGAGGCGCTTCCAGACC
>JBMZAL010000017.1:0-3981 GCA_049611325.1 Flavobacteriales bacterium | reverse complement strand
TTGTCGTTGCGGATGATGAGCAGGGTGTCCACGGCGGCGCGCATGGCTTCGAGGCCTTCCGAGGCTTGCTGGTTCCGGCGGCGACCTTCAAACATGAAGGGCACCGTGACGATGCCGACGGTGAGGATGCCACGCTCCTTGCACGCTTGGGCGATGACCGGTGCTGCACCCGTTCCCGTTCCACCCCCCATGCCCGCGGTGACAAACACCATGCTCGTGTCCGAGCCCAAGAGTCCGGTGACTTCGTCGAGGCTTTCAATGGCGGCGTTCTTGCCAACCTCGGGCAAGGAGCCAGCCCCTTGGCCTCCCGTGAGGGTCGCGCCGAGTTGAACCTTGCGTGGAACAGGGCTGATGTCGAGGGCTTGGGCATCGGTGTTGCAGACAATGAAGTCGACACCGGTGATGCCTTGCTCAAACATCGTGTTGACGGCATTTGAGCCGCCGCCACCGACGCCAATGACCTTGATGGGCGAGTTGGAGGATTGGGGAATGTTGAATTGCATGGGGAGGGTGTTAGCAGGTTGAGAAGGAGGGAAGGGCTTGGTGTCGGTTACACGTCTTCGGTTTCGAACCAGTTCTTGACGCTCTGCATGAACTTTTGGATGCCGATGTTGGGCAAGGCGATTCGGTCGTTCTCAGCTGCAGGCGCGTCGATGGCCTTGGCGCGAATGCGGTCGTATCCTTTGATGACCAGTCCCACGCCCGTGGAGTAGGACGGGATGCTGGTGTCGTCTGGCGCTTTGGCGATGTGCTCGCCTGGGAAGCCGAGGCGGCAATCGAGGCCTGTCACGAATTGGAACAACTGGGTGACGTGCTTGAGTTGGGAGCCGCCGCCTGTAAGCACGATGCCGCCGATGAGCTGGTCGCCGTAGCCGGAGCTGCGGATTTCGTAGTGCACGTGCTCGATGATTTCGGTCATGCGCGCTTCGATGATTTGGGAGAGTGTCTTCAGGGCGATTTCCTTGGGCTTGCGTCCTGTGAGGCCAGGAATGCAGACGATCTCGTTGGATTTGGTCTCCTGCGACAAGGCGGAGCCAAATTTCTTTTTCAGTTGCTCCGCCTGGCGCTTCATGATTTGGCAGCCTTGGCGGATGTCGTCGCTGATGACGTTGCCTCCGAAGGGAATGACCGCGGTGTGGCGGATGATGCCGTCTTGGAAGATGGCGATGTCCGTCGTGCCGCCGCCGATGTCGACGAGGGCGACGCCCGCTTCCTTTTCTTCCTCGGAGAGGACGGAAGCGGCGGAGGCCAGGGGCTCGAGAATGAGCTGGTCGACTTCAAGACCGGCCTTGCGGATGCACTTGTAGATGTTCTGGGCGGCGGCCATTTGACCGGTGATGATGTGGAAGTTCGCCTCGAGGCGCACACCGCTCATGCCGATGGGGTCCTTGATGCCCTGTTCGTTGTCGACCGTGAACTCTTGGGGGATGACGTGGAGGATTTCTTCTCCTGGCTGCATCACGAGTTTGTGCATGTCCTCGATGAGGGCTTCAATGTCGTTTTGGCCGATCTCTGCTTCGAGGTTTTCCCGGGTGATGAGTCCGCGGTGCTGCAAGCTCTTGATGTGTTGGCCGGCGATGCCGACGTTGACGAGGCGGATTTGGGCTCCGACCTTCTGCTCAGCCTCTTGAACCGCCTGCTTGATGGACGCCACGGTGCGGTCGATGTTGGCGACCACGCCACGCGAGACACCCACAGACTCGCTGCGGCCGTAGCCGAGCAGCTCGATTTTGCCAAACTCGTTTTTCTGCCCAATGAAGCAGGCAATCTTCGTGGTTCCGATGTCGAGGCCGACAACGATTTCCTCGGCGTGTTGTGGTGTTGAATTGTCCATCATGGGTAGCGTTGTGCGATCACTTGGTCGCGGTAGGTGAGGTCAATGCGTTTGAAATTCCGGAGGTTGCCGCGCTTGACCTGCGCGCGGTAGAAGGCGAGGAGGTTGCGCTTCTTGTGCGCGTGGTCTTCGGCGTTGCCGAGCACGATTTCGTGCCCCGCAAGACGTGGGTGCAAGACCAATTCCCCGCGGTCGTTCATGGAGAGCTGGTCGGTGAGGGCGTTCCAGAATGGGTCGTTTTGGGTGGCCTTCACAAAGCGGTAGCCCATGGTGGCTTGCGTTTCGCGGGTCACGTGCATCACGGGGATGTGTGGCGTAAAGTGCGGGTCCAACACCAAACGACGTCCGTCTTCGTCCAGGTAGTAGTCCGGGCTGTCGGGCAAGTGCACGCGCATCACGGGACGTCGTTGCCACACATCAATGTGAAGCACGCCGTTCATCGTCGGGTAGACTTCCGCATCGGCACACGCGTCCAAATCGTGAAGGTGATTCACCACCGACTGCAGGTCCACGTCGGCCATCAATTCTCCTTCGAGGCGGGTGGTGCCGAGTTGGTCGTGGATGCGATCCGCATTGAGGAAGCCGACCATGCCTTCATCCTTCACGTCGACTTCCACGCCGGTCACGCGTCGGGTTTCGGCCTCGAGGGAGGCAAAACCCAACACCGCGCCGAGGGCGGTGAGGACGAGGAGGGTGCTGAGGATGCGTGCAATCATGACTTCAGGTCCGGCGGCGCTGCATGTGCTGGAGGGCTTGTGGTACAAGGCGATCGATGTCGCCGGCACCTGCCGTCACCAGGACGTCTGCAGAGCATGCCTTCAAGTCTCCGAAGATGGAATCTGAAGTCGCAAGATGTTTGTGTGGGCTGGAGATGTTATCAAACAGCCATTGTGCATCAACCCCCGGAATGGGGGCCTCCCGGGCGGGGTAAATGGGCAGCAAAAAAAGCCGATCAGCCAAGCCCAAAACCCGGGCAAATTCCGCCCCAAAATCCCGCGTGCGCGAGTACAAATGAGGCTGAAAAACGAGGGTGATGTGTCGGTTGGGCCACCGCTCTCGCACGGCGGAAAGCAGGGCCTCCAGTTCGGTGGGGTGGTGTGCGTAATCGTCGATGTAGACGGCGTCAGGCGTGTCCAAATGCACGTCCATGCGGCGGTGAACCCCATGAAATTCTGCCACGGCACGGGCCACGTCTTTGGGACGGACGCCGGCGTGAATCGCGAGCGCCGCAGCCACCAGCGCATTGGCGACATTGTGTCTCCCGGGAAGGGCGGGGCGGGCGGAAAAATGCACCTCACCCACCTGAAACCCCACCTCTTCCTGTCCCTCGGCGAGGATGGCCACGTGGTGCACGTCTTTGGGCACGGATTCTCCGAGTTTGAGGACGGCAAAGCGCTCAATCGCGGGACCCTCGGCGGTTTCAGGCCAAGCAAGGTCGGCGGGCAGGACGAGCGTATCCGCAACCTGTCTGCCAAATTGCTCGAAGGCTTCGCGGAACGCCTCGGGCGTGCCGTAAATGTCGAGGTGGTCGGGTTCGAGGTTGGTGATGGCGGCGCAGGTGGGCTCGAGGTGATGGAAGCTCCGGTCAAATTCGTCGGCTTCGACCACATGCCATGTTGCGCCATCGCGGCTCAAGTAATTGGTCCCGGTGCGGCTGTCGATGCCCCCCAAAAAGGCGTGGCACCCCTCTTCGCCGGCGTTCATCATGGCGGCGAGCCAACTCGAGGTGGTGGTCTTGCCGTGGGTGCCTGCCACGGCAAGGGTGGGCTTCCCGCGGGTGATGGCCCCCAACAGGGCCGCGCGCTTGACAGGGGTGATGCCCGCCTCGGCAAAGTGGGTCATCAAGGGAAAGTCTTGGGGAATGGCGGGTGTCCAAACCACGGTCAGTTCTTCACCCAGCCCATTCGCCCACGGGGGCAAGTCCTCCGGTCGGGGGGAATGCGTGACGTGCATGCCTTCTTGTTGGAGGGCATCAAGGAGGGGCGAGGGGGTCAGGTCGTACCCGCCCACCACATGGCCGTGCCGCGCGAGATGTCGGGCAAGGGCACTCATGCCAATGCCTCCGAGCCCTAGAAAAAACACGTGCTTCGAAACGGCCGTGGTCATGATTCAGGACACCAAAGATTCGAGTTCGTCCACCACGGCGG
>JBMZAL010000016.1:11568-13175 GCA_049611325.1 Flavobacteriales bacterium | reverse complement strand
CGCTGCAGCCCAAAATTCATGACCATCAAAAACGCAAAAGGCGCCAACAACAAGACCCAGCGGCCCATGCCCTGCATGACCGTGAGGTAGAGTTCACTGGCTGCTGCGTAGTACGCCGCTGCCGCTGTGACCGCCAATCCGGCGACCATCCAGGTGAAGACGGTGGACATGAACGACGAGACCGAGGTGCCCTCAAGCACGCCTGAATCGTTGAATTGCGGCTGGGCGCCGCCAAAAATCTTGGGTGGTTGTTCCATGGGCCAAAGATGCACGCTGTCGCGTCATCACCCCGAATCCTTGACCAAAATTCACACTTGGACGTCCATCGACACGCCCTTATTCCCCGCCGTAGTAGTCGGCGTAGTTGTTCTCCGTCTCGTACAAGCGGATGTGGTGGAGGTGGCAGCCGCGGTCTGCGATGGGGCCTTCGAGTTCCTCCCAGATGGCGATGATCAGAATCTCCGTCGAAGTGCGCTTTCCCTTCATGAAGGGCACATCGATGTTCAGGTTCCTGTGATCCAATGGCTCCTCGACATGCTCCTTGATGATGTCTTTTAGGTCCTTCAGATTCATGCAGTAGCCCGTGTCCTCGGCAGGAACCCCTTTCACCGTCACGTGCAACTCATAGTTGTGGCCATGCCAGTTGGGGTTGGCGCATTTGCCAAACACTTCGAGGTTTTTGGCCTCGTCCCATTCGTCATTCCACAACTTGTGGGCAGCATTGAATCGGGCGCGGCGGGTGACGTAGACATTCTTCATGGCTCAGATAACCGCGCAAAGGTAGCGGATGTTCCCATGGAGTAACTTCGCGCCATGATTGTGGTTACCGGAGCTGCAGGCTTCATTGGAAGCGTGCTTGCCGTCAGGCTGTTGGAGGCGGACTACCGCCAATTGGTGCTTGTGGACGATTTCCGCGTGGAGGCCAAACGCGCCAACCACGACCCCCTCCCCGTCTCCCGGGTGGACCGATTGGCCTTCCCCGATTGGCTCCGCGCCAACGAAAGCCAGGTCCAATTCATTTTCCACCTCGGGGCGCGCACCGACACCACGGAACAGGATGAGCAAATCTTGAATGCACTGAACCTGGACTACACCAAGGAGATTTGGAACCTGTGTGTGGAATTTGGGCTGCCCCTCATCTACGCCAGCTCTGCCGCGACCTACGGAGACGGCTCCCTGGGCTACGTCGACAGCCACAATGTCGTTTCCGACCTCCAGCCCCTGAATCCGTACGGCCGGTCCAAAAACGACTTCGACGCGTGGGCATTGGCGCAGGAACGAAAGCCCTACTTCTGGGCGGGGTTCAAGTTCTTCAACGTCTACGGCCCCAACGAATTCCACAAGAACCGCATGGCCTCCGTGGTCTTGCACACGTTCCGGCAGGTTCAGGCCACGGGCGGCATGAGGCTGTTCCGCAGCCACCGAGAAGACTACCAAGACGGACACCAAACCCGCGACTTCGTCCACGTCGAGGACGTGTGCAGTGTGCTGCTCCACTTCATGCACCACCGCGTTCCGGCCCACTCGGGGCTGTACAATTTGGGCAGCGGAAAAGGTCGCACCTTCCTGGACCTCGCCACCGCCACGTTCCACGCCATGGGCAAGGA
>JBMZAL010000016.1:0-11470 GCA_049611325.1 Flavobacteriales bacterium | reverse complement strand
TACCGAAGCCGACCTGACGAAGCTGCGCGCCAATGGCTATTCAGCGCCCTTCCGATCGTTGGAGGACGGCATTGACGATTACGTCAAGAAGCACCTTATCCCTGGATCGCCGCGCGCGCCTCGAGCAACTTCTGGCGAATCCGCTTGAGCTTGGCAATCGCTTCGGTACGCTCGGCCGACTTGGCTTGGGCCGTCTGGGCCTGAGATTGCTGGGCCGCTTGGGCCGCCAGCACCGCTGCTTTGCCGCGTTCGCTCGCCTCTCCCTTCCGTGAGGTCAGTGCTTTGCGCGCACCCTCCAACGTCAAGCCCTGCACCTTGACCAAGTCGTAGATGCGGCGGATGATGTCGATGTCCTCCTGCTTGTACGCGCGCTTGCCGCGGGCGTTGGTTTTGGGCTGGATCTGCTTGAACTCCTTTTCCCAAAAACGCAGCAGCGACGGTTTCACGTCGAGCAGCTTGGCCACTTCAGAAATGCTGAAGTAACGCTTTTGGATGGGCTGATTGAGTGGCATGAGCTGCAGCAAGATAGAACGCAGCGCGCGATTCTGGCAACGCTTTTTGCGTCAGTCGAGACTTTGGGTCTCCACCTCCGACGCCGCAAGCATGGCTTCGTATTCCTTTGGCGTGAGGTCGTTGAAAAAGTAGTGCGCGGGATTCACCTTCTCGCCATTCTTGTGCACTTCGTAGTGAAGGTGCGAACTCGTGGAGGTGCCCGTGCTTCCGACCAAACCGATGACTTGGCCCCGCTTCACGCGGTCGCCCTTGCGCACAAGGGACTTGCTCATGTGGGCGTACAGCGTTTCGTAGCCGAAGCCGTGACGGATGATGACGTGACGGCCGTAGCCATTGTACAGGCGCTTCACCTTGACCACCACCCCGTCGCCCGTGGCGAAGATCTCCGTGCCCTCGGGGGCGCTGAAATCCAACCCGTAGTGGAACTTCCGGACCTTGTAAATGGGGTGAATGCGCCATCCCCATCCCCCGGCCATGCGGTTCAAGTCCTCGGCCCGGATGGGTTGGATGGCCGGGATGGCCTCCAAGCGGTCTTCGTACTCCAAGGCCATCTCGGTCACTTCGTCCAAGGATTTGGACTGGGCCACCATGGCGCGTTGCAAGGAGGCAATGCGCGTTTTCAAGTCGGACACTTCTTCCGAGTGGATGTGCCCCCGGACGTCGGCGTTTCGGTCGGTTCCTCCGATGCCCGGATTGCGCAGATGCTCGGGCACGGGCTGCACGCCAAGCAACGTGCGGTACACCGCGTCGTCGCGCTCCGCCATGTCTTCCATGGCACGCTCCATGGTGACCAACTCCCCACGCATCTCCGCCAACTGGCCTTCCAAAAAGGCAATCTCGCGGTCTCTTGCACGGTCGGCTGGAGACTGGAAAACCTGGTCAAACAACCACACACTCGTCGCCCCAATGGCCAGCACCCCAACGGTACGCAACAGCACCCCCCGAACGATTTCTCGCCGGGTCAAAGGCACCTGCTCCACACGCAAGGTGTTGGGATTGAATCTTCTCCGAGTCCACTTCATGGAAGTGCAAAGGTCGTGATTCTTCGGTGGAATGTGTGCCGTACTTTCACGCTGCAATTCGGAATCCCATGGAATCACGCCGCATTCGACAGACTTTTTTGGATTTTTTCAAGGAAAAAGGACACCAAATCGTGCCCTCGGCCCCCATGGTCGTGAAGGACGATCCCACCTTGATGTTCATCAACGCAGGGATGAATCCATTCAAGGATTTGTTCTTGGGCAACCAACCTGTCGAGCACGCCCGCATCGCGGACACCCAAAAGTGCCTGCGCGTCAGCGGCAAGCACAACGACCTCGAGGAAGTGGGGGTGGACACCTACCATCACACCCTCTTTGAGATGCTCGGCAACTGGTCGTTTGGCGACTACTTCAAGGCCGAGGCCATCGACTGGGCGTGGGAATTGCTCACCGACCGCTACGGGCTCGACAAGGATCGCCTGTACGTCACCGTCTTCGGTGGCGACGAGGGCGACGGGCTGCCCGCAGACGATGAAGCGCGCGCCCAATGGCAAAAGCACATCGCAGACGACCGCATTCTTGCGGCCGACAAAAAGGACAACTTCTGGGAAATGGGCGAAACAGGGCCCTGTGGACCGTGCTCCGAAATCCACGTCGACCTGCGCAGCGACGGAGAACGCGCCAAGGTCGACGGCCGCGATTTGGTCAACGAAGACCACCCGCAAGTGATTGAAATCTGGAACCTCGTGTTCATGGAGTTCAACCGGATGGCCGACAGCTCCCTCGTGCCTTTGCCCAACAAGCACATCGACACGGGCATGGGCTTTGAGCGCTTGGCCATGGCGATGCAAGGCGTCACGTCGAACTACGACACCGACATCTTCACGCCGCTTCTCGACGCCATCTCCAAGGCGTGTGGCAAGCCGTACCCCAAGGACGACAGCCAAGAAGCCATTGCCTTCCGCGTCATCGCCGACCACGTACGCGCGGTGGCCTTCTCCATTGCCGACGGCCAGCTGCCTTCAAACACCGGCGCCGGCTACGTCATTCGCCGCATCCTTCGCCGCGCGGTTCGATACGGCTCCTCTTTCCTCGGCATGAACGAACCGTTCATCCACCAACTCGTGGCCGTGCTCGACGCACAGATGTCCGAAGCGTTCCCTGAAATCAAGGCCCAGCGCGGCCTCATCGAGCAGGTCATCGAACAGGAGGAACAGTCCTTCTTGCGGACGCTCGCCTCCGGCATGGAGCGCCTCACGACGGCCACTTCGGGCATGAAAGAAGGCGACGAGCTCAAGGGGGATGTGGTGTTTGAGCTGTATGACACGTTTGGATTCCCCGTCGACCTGACCGCCCTCATTGCGAGCGAGCAGAAATTGAAGGTGGACGAAACCGGATTCCAAGCGTTGCTGGACGCCCAAAAGAACCGCTCCCGCGAAGCCGGTAAAATCACCGCCGACGACTGGCAAATCGTGGCGGAGAGCGACGGCCCCACGGAATTCATCGGCTACGACCACACCGAGGCCCAAGTCGCCTTGCTTCGCTACCGCGAAGTCACTGCCAAGAAAAAAACCTTCGTTCAAGCCGTATTTGACCGCTCCCCCTTCTACCCCGAAGGTGGCGGACAGGTGGGCGACCGCGGCACGCTGACTTCAGACAGCGGCGAGGCGTACCAAGTCTTGGACACCAAGAAGGAAAACAACTTGATTGTCCACGTGCTTGACCGCGTGCCTTCTGGCGCGTCGTTCCAGGCGCAGGTGAACACCGCCTTGCGCGCGTCGAGCGCACGAAACCACAGCGCGACCCACCTCCTCCACGAGGCCCTGCGCGAAGTGCTCGGCACCCACGTGGAGCAAAAAGGCTCGCTTGTCAAACCCGACGGGCTGCGCTTCGACTTCTCGCATTTTCAAAAAGTCACCGAAGACGAACTCGCACAAATTGAAGCGCTCGTGCAGCGCCGCATTTTGGCCAACCTCTCGTGCCAAGAGCACAGAAACATGGCCATCACGGACGCGCAAGCGGCGGGCGCCTTGATGTTGTTTGGGGAGAAGTACGGAGACACCGTGCGCATGATCGAGTTTGGTTCCTCGAAGGAACTCTGCGGCGGCATCCACGTGCCCGCCACGGGCGCCATCGGCCCCTTCCGCATCGAAAGTGAAAGTGCCGTGGCCGCCGGAATCCGACGCATCGAAGCCCTGACCGGCGACGCTGCCATGGAAGCACAGCGCAACGAACGGGAACAACTCGCCCACATCCGCGGCCTGCTCAAAGGCAGCGCCGACCCCGCCCAAGCCATCGGCGACCTCTTGAAGTCCAACGCCAAAATGGCCAAAGACATCGAGGCCTTCCAACGCGAAGCCGCCGGAAACGTCAAGGGCGACTTGATCGCAGGTCTCAAGGCCGTCAACGGCGTTCAAGTTTGTGGCGCCATCTTGGACTTGGATGCCAAGAACATCAAGGACCTCGCCTTCCAATTGAAAGCAGAGCATGCCCCGTTCTTTGGCGTCTTCGGAAGCAGCGCCGGTGGGAAGGTGACCCTCTCCATCGCGATCAGCGATGACGTGGTGGCCGAGCGCGACCTGCATGCCGGAAACTTGGTCCGCGAACTGGCCGCCCACATTGGCGGCGGCGGTGGCGGTCAAGCCTTCTTCGCCACGGCGGGAGGCAAGAACGCCGACGGTCTGCAGGCTGCCATCGATGCGGCTTTGGCCAAGGTAGCGGGTTGACCGAAGCACCTCACCGCACACAAAAAAGGCGCCCGTCGAGGCGCCTTTTTTGAGGTCAGGAAAGATGGTTCTGGTGCGTCACGCCGCCACCGCCATGTGGGTGGCGTTGTTGACTTCGCGTCGGGCTTCACCGAACACGGGACCGAGGTAATCTTCTTCCTCACTGAGGCCCAAGTTCAAGATGTAAAAGACGTTGAACACACATGCGAGGACGTAGTCCAAGGTGCTGTCTTTGCCGAAGGTGTTGGCCAACTCCAAGATGGTTTTGAAGAAGAAGTAGAGGTTGAACACCGGGATCAAGAAATACAGGGCGTGTGAGGCCGGTCTTCCGACGATGCGCATGGCCACCACCACGTTGTAGCCCGGGACGATGACCGCCCAACCCGGCTGGTTGCATTTCACGAAAAGGCGCCAATTGCCTGCGAGGCCGATGAGCGAGATGAACAACAGTCCCAAGCCCATGCCGCCGTCCCATTCCAAGGTGTCGAAGAATTCCATGGTGTACGTATTCTCGTGTAAGACGGACACACTTTGGAAGGGTTGCCTCCATCTTGCTGAAAATCAACAAACGACATAAATCAACCAGGCACGAACGCCCACAAATCGGGCACAGAATCAGCCGAGGTGCCCAAATTTTTGGACCAGCGCTTCGTCCACCGATTTCCCTGCAGGACAAAAAATGAGCAACCGCTCCACCGCATTCCGCAACTCCCGCACGTTGCCCGTCCAAGGCGCCTTCGTGAGGGCCGTCATGGCGCCTGCGGTCACCTTGGGTACGGGACGGCCAGATTGCGCACACAGCACGTCGAGGAAATGGGCCACAAGCAGCGGAATGTCCGAGGCGCGTTCGGCGAGCGAGGGCACATGGATCGGCACCACGGCCAAACGATGGTACAAGTCTTCTCTGAATTCACCCGCCGCAATGGCGGCCTTGAGGTCCTTGTTGGTGGCGGCCACAACGCGGACGTCCACCTGAATGTCTTTGTCGCTTCCAACGCGTGAGATTTTGTTCTCCTGCAGGGCGCGCAACACCTTGGCTTGGGCCGAGGCACTCATGTCCCCCACCTCATCGAGGAAGAGCGTGCCGCCTTGGGCCTGTTCGAACTTGCCTTTCCGCTGCGACACCGCGCTTGTGAAGGCGCCCTTTTCATGGCCAAACAATTCACTCTCGATCAACTCCGACGGAATGGCCGCGCAATTCACTTCCACAAACGGGCCTTCCGCACGCTGTGAGTGGTTGTGCACCTGACGTGCCACGAGTTCTTTTCCAGAACCGTTGGCGCCCGTGATGAGCACCCGCGCATCGGTTGGCGCCACGGTGTCGACCATGTGCTGGATTTGCTGAATGCCTTCGGACTCGCCGACCATTTGGTGGGACTGCGAGGTGTGGACCTTCTTGGCCAGCACCTTGGTGGTCTCCACCAGCACCTCGCGCTCCAAGACGTTCCGAAGGGTCACAAGGACACGGTTCAAGTCGAGGGGCTTTTGGATGAAGTCGTACGCGCCCTTCTTCAGGGCGTCCACCGCTGTTTCGACCGTGCCGTGACCCGAAATCATGATGACAGGCGAAGCGACCTGCTTTTTGGCCAGCATGTCCAACACATCGAGGCCGTCCATTTGGGGCATTTTGACGTCGCAGAAAATCGCGTCAAACGACGTCTTGGTCGCGGCGAGGATGCCGTCCATGCCCGTTCCGGCTTCGGCCACCTTGTGACCTTCGTATTCCAAGATTTCGCGGAGGCTCGCGCGGATGGGCGCTTCGTCGTCAATGAGGAGCAGGTGGGCCATGGCTTGGGGTTTGGGACTTGAGCGCCAAAGATGATGCCAAAATTTCGCCCATGCACCTCCTCAGCCGAGGGAAGGCAGCAAGGGCAGTCCCCGCTCAATGCGGGAGAGGACGCCTTCTCGCAAGGCGTACGGCGCGCGACACATCTCTTGGATGCATCCGTGGCCCAGCACCCATTGGATGAGGGCCGCGCTGTACGGCATGAGGTCCACGCGGGCCGGGTCCATGCCGGGCATCGCCGCGCGGTGATGGGCGTCTTGGGTCGTGAGCTGCGTGAACACGTCGGACCACTTCTCCATCGGGACCGCATCGGTGACCGGGTGGGCCTCGGGGGTTTGGGCGTGGTCGGGACGCTCGCGTCGGGTGCGCGTGCCCATCAAATCGGCGATGGTGTCAAACGAGCCGCTCGCCCCCACAAGGCGCGAGGGCTTCAACGCATCCAACGCGGCACTCAGTGGTGCCATGACGTCGTCGAAGTAAGGCTGCATCTTGGCCACCCCTTCGGCACCGATGGGGTCGCCGAGGTTCATGAGCATGTGCAGGCGGGCGACGCCGGTGTCGAAGCTTTGGGCCCAATGGATGCCCTCGGCATCCCACACAATGAACTCCACACTCCCTCCTCCGATGTCCATGGTCAGGCACGTCTCCTGCACGCCTTCGGGGAAGTTCAGGGCGATGCCTTCCTGGATGAGTCGGGCTTCGTGCTGTCCAGAGATGACTTGGATGTCAAACCCGGTGAGTTCCTTGGTTTGGGCAACAAAGTCTTGGCCATTCTTGGCCCCGCGCATGGCGCTGGTGGCCATCACGTGCACCGTCTCGACCCTGTAGTTGCGAATGGCTTCCTTCATCGCGGCCAAGGCATCCAAACCGCGGGCCATGCGGTCCGCTGTGATGATGCCCTTCGCCACACCTCCCTGCCCAAGTTTCACAGGCACGCGCTGCCCAAACACCGGAATCCAACCCGCAGCCGAACCGACGTCGACAATGCGCAAGTTGAACGTGTTGGTGCCACAATCGATGACGGCCACGCGGCGGAGGTTGTTCATGAGATGAAGGTGCTGAAGGGGATCAAAGGGCCCCGGAATCGGGACGGAGCGTCCATCGAACGATTTCACGGAAGGTGGGGCGCTTGCCGTACATGAGGATGGCCACGCGGTAGACCCGGGCCGCAAGTGCGACGAGCAACGCAGCGGTGCCTGCCAGCAGGGCCATGCTGATGGCAACGTGCCACCACGGCACGCCCATGGGAAGTCGAACCATCATGGACACCGGCGACGAGAATGGCACAAACGAACTGACAATGGCCAGCGTGCTCTCGGGTGCATCGATGGTCATGGAGGCCAAGACATAGCTGAACAACAAAGGCATCATCACGGGCAGCATCAAGTATTGCGCATCGGCTTCCTGCTCCACCATGGCGCCGATCGTCGCAAAGAACGCCGCGTACATGGCGTATCCCAGGACAAAGTACAGGGCGCCACACCCCAGCATGACCCCCCAATTGATGTCGAGCAAGAACGCCAAGTCTTCCTCGGCCGCAAGGATCGTCTGGAAATCGGCCGTTCCGGCGGTGAGCCCTTGGGTGGCCGTCCAGGACTCCATCCACGCGCTTTGCTCAATGGCCATGCCCAACCCGAGCATCAGCGCCCAGCTGAGTGCGGCCCATGCTGCGATTTGGGTCAAGCCCACGAGGCCAATGCCCGCGATCTTTCCCGCCAACAACTGACCTGGACGCACCGTGCTGAGGACAACCTCCACGATGCGGTTGGATTTTTCTTCGATCACCCCGCGCATGACATGCATGCCGTACACCAAGACGAAGGTGAGCATGAAGATGCTGAACACGAAGCCGAGGCCACCTTGGCCTGCGCCCTTGTGTTCGCCGGTGGTCATGTCGATGCCCACCAAGAACACGTCCGTCTTCAAGGCGAGGTAGTCGTCGTAGTTCAGGTTGGATTGCTCACGGACTTTGAGGCGCTCCAGCGCTTGGCTCAAGTCACGCTGCATCCAGCGTTTGGTCTTGCCCGTGGGCGGCTCCAAATGAAGCAATTGCGCCTTCTTGCTTTGCAAAATGCCCTCGTCCAACTCGACCATGCAGGTGAAGCCTTCTGCTTCCAGCACGTCGGCCTCCTTCACCTCTCGCCCAAAACGGTACTCCAAGAGGCTCCGCTCCGGATAGCACGATGGGAACGTGGGCACAAATTGCCCCCCATCCGCAGGCACGGTGAGCAGGCCATCGTGGTCCACCACCCACACTTTGGCAGGAGACTCGGTGCTTTGCGTGAGCAGGACGATGCCCGCCACAAGGCCGACCCACAACACGGGCCCCAGCAAAGTGGCCACCAAGAAGGCACGTCGGCGCACCCGGGTCACGTATTCGCGGCGCACCACCGTGCTCCAAATGTGAA
Source organism: Flavobacteriales bacterium (assembly GCA_049611325.1). Classification (GTDB taxonomy): domain Bacteria; phylum Bacteroidota; class Bacteroidia; order Flavobacteriales_D; family Sanyastnellaceae; genus UBA11663. The sequence continues at coordinate 3,057 of JBMZAL010000016.1, read as the reverse complement.
AGGCGCCCTGCTTCATGACGAGGCCGATTCTACGGATTGAACAAACACTTCCTCCATGGACAGCTTCAAGGGAACGGCCTCCAACACGTCGACGTGCCCCACAGCCCAGGCCAAGAAGGCCGGCATCGGCCAGTCTTCAGGAAGGGCGATGTCCAGGTCGTGGATGGCGTCCGACGCGTTGGCCGATTCCGTCCGGGTGGATTTGAACAGCAGCTCTGCGCGGGCGCCGAGTTCCGCCACAAACGCCATGAGGTTGCCGCGCATCGCCAAACGAATGCGGCCGCGGCGGGCGTCTTCACGAACGGCGTCGGTGGGCCCCGCCAGGACCTTTTTGCCCTGGTGCAGGAGGATCACTTCGTCACAGAGCGCTTCCACGGAGCCCATGTCGTGGGTCGACAACACCAAGGTGGTGCCGTGGTCCTTGACGAGGCGCATCATCTCCCCGCGAACCAAGGACGCATTGATGGGGTCGAGGCCGCTGAAGGGTTCGTCGAGGATAAGCAGTTCAGGACGGTGCAAGACGGTGGCGATGAACTGGATTTTTTGGGCCATGCCTTTGCTCAGGTCGGCCACTTCGCGGTTCCACCACCCTTCCACTTCAAGGCGCTCGAACCAGCCCTTCAATTCCCGTTCCGCGTCGGGACGGGCCATGCCACGCAAGGTGGCGAAGTAGAGCACCTGCTCCGCGACACGCATGCTCTTGTAAAGCCCGCGCTCTTCGGGGAGGTATCCCATGCGGGACAGCAGCTTGCGGTGATGGGGCTGGCCCCACATGCGCAACTCGCCGGCGTCGGGCTTGGTGATGCCCGTCACCATGCGCAACAATGTGGTCTTACCCGCGCCATTGGGTCCGAGCAAACCGACGATTCGGCCCTCCTGAACCTCCACGTCAAGCGGCGACAGGGCCACGTGGTCGCCAAACGACTTCGTGACGCCTTGGGTGTGGAGGACGGGTGTGGTCATGGTTACGAGAACATGTCCCGGACCTTGTCAAAGAAGCCGCGCTCCTCGTGGTCCGAGTCAGGCTGAAAGTTCGCAGAATCGCGAAGCGCTTCCAAGGCCTGGGTCTCGTCTTTTGTCAACGACTTGGGCGTCCACACGTTGAGGTTGATCAACAAGTCGCCGTTTCCGTAGCTGTCCACCGACGGCAATCCCTTGCCGCGGAGGCGCACAATCTTGCCGCTTTGGGTGCCGGCGTCGACCTTGATTTTGGCCTTGCCTCCCAACAACGGCACCTCCGCCGTGGAGCCGAGGGCGGCGTCCACAAAGTTGATGTAGTGGTCGTGGTGCAGGTTTTTGCCGTTGCGCTGGAACGTGTCGTGCGGCAGGACTTCCACAAGCACGATGAGGTCGCCGGGCACGCCACCAAGCGGGGCACCGTTGCCTTCGCCGCGCACGCTCAACTGCATGCCGTCTTCCACACCTGCTGGAATTTCAAGGGTCACGACTGCCTCCTCACGCTTCATGCCCATCTCGTCGGTTCCGCTGGGCTTGCGGGTGATGCTTTGGCCTGTGCCGTGGCATACGTTGCAGGTCGAGGCCGTTTGCATTTGGCCCAAGATGGTGTTGGTCACGCGTCGCACCTGTCCAGTGCCGTGGCACGTGGTGCAGTCGGCATGCTCCACGCCGGCAGCCTGCACTTGCTTGAAGACCTTGACCTTCTTGTTGATGCCTTCGGCGACCTCCTCGAGGGTCAACTTCACCTTGATGCGAAGGTTGGCCCCTTTCATGCGACGGCGACGGCCGCCGCCACCTCCACCTCCTCCAAAGGCCCCACCGAAGATGTCGCCAAACTGGGAGAAAATGTCATCCATGTTCATCCCGCCCCCGCCAAATCCGCCGGGACCGCCGCGCATGCCTTCGTGGCCAAACCGGTCGTACTGTTGGCGCTTGGTGTCGTCGCTCAGCACTTCATAGGCCTCGGCCGCCTCCTTGAACTTCTCCTCTGCCGACGCGTCGTCCGGGTTCTTGTCCGGGTGGTACTTCAGGGCAAGTTTGCGGTAGGCCTTCTTGATGTCCGAGGCCGAAGCGCCTTTGGAGACGCCGAGTGTTTCGTAGTAATCGCGTTTGGCCATGATGCCTTATTGCCCCACCACCACCTTGGCGTAGCGCATGATTTTGTCGTTCAACTTGTATCCGGGCTCCACCACATCGACCACCTTGCCAGCCAAATCAGGCGTCGGCGCAGGGATGTTGGTGATGGCTTCGTGGAGGTCCACGTCGAAGGCGTCCCCTTGGTTCACCTCCATCTTGGCGAGGCCTTGGGCTTCGAGCAACTGACGGAGCTTGGTGTGGATCAAGGCCTGTCCTTCGCGGGTCACGGTCGCGTCGTCGCTGGGGTTGGCCGCAGCACGGTCAAAATCGTCCAACACGGGCAGCAACTTCTCGAGCACGTCCATGGACGCGTTGCGGATCAAATCCCCGCGCTCACGCATCGTGCGCTTCCGAAAGTTGTCGAACTCGGCGTACAGGCGCAGGTACTTGTCCTGCCAATCGGTGGCCTCTTCCTGTCCTCCTTCGGCGGCTTTTGGGGCGGCTTCAGGAGCCGCATCGGCAGCCTGGTCCGCCGTGGCTTCGGGGGCTTGGGTGTCGTCTTGCACGTCTTTCACCTCTGGGTCGTTCACGTCTTCCGTGTTCATGGCGTTCGGTTCAATTTTAAGGTTGCGCCCACGTAGGTCAAACCACATGCCAAGCGCCGTTCCGAGCGCGAAGATGCGACAAGGTGTCAGAAGATGCGACAAGGGCCTGACATCGATGCCAAGCCCTTGCAAATTCTGTCAGGTCGTGCCCATGTGGCGCACCCTGCGATGGTCGTCAGAAACTGGTGACGTACTTGTCGAGTTGGCGGTGCAATTCGATGCCGCGCAGGTTCTTCGCCACGATGATGCCGTTGGGATCCACGAGAAAGCTCATTGGAACAGAGTTCACCCCATACATGACGGCCGCTTCGTTGTCCCACTTTTTCAAATCGCTGACGTGATGCTTCCAGTCGAGGTCGTCCTTTTTGATGGCAGACTCCCAGCGCGGGATGTCCGAGTCCAGGGACACGCTGAAGAT
>JBMZAL010000015.1:8422-13508 GCA_049611325.1 Flavobacteriales bacterium | reverse complement strand
GGCCGTCGATCGTTTGAAGAACGACGACACGGTGTCGGATTACCCGCAACGCTTCTTCGATGCGTTTGGGACCACCGAGATCACGGCGGATTTGGTGTCGAAGGCGATTGCCCAGTTCGTGCGCATCATGATCAGCTCGGACAGCAAGTTTGACCAGTGGCGGCGCGGAGAAGCGAGCTTGACAGACAGCGAATACAGCGGCTACCAGATGTTCCTTAGGGAAGGCGGCGATCCCGAAGTCGTGCCCGGCGGTCAGTTTGGGGCCGACTGCTTTCACTGCCACGGAGAAGCCGGGCTTCAATTCACGGACCACCTGTTCCACAACAACGGACTCGACCCGAGTTTCGAAGCCGATCCCGGACGGGCGCTGGTCACTGGGAACCCCTTGGATTCAGGTCGTTTCCGCACGCCCACATTGCGCAACGTGGCCCTCTCCGGGCCCTTCATGCACGACGGTCGATTCACCACCTTGGAAGAGGTGATCGAGCACTACAACACCGGCGGGGTACCCTCGTCAACGATCGATCCGTTCATGAAGTATGGGTCGGGTGGTTTGGCCTTGGCGCCGTCCCAAAAAGAGGACCTCATTGCCTTCCTCCACACCTTGACGGACACGGTGTTCACGCAGAATCCTGCGTTCCAGAACCCCCACTGATGTAACCTTCAGCAGCCCTCGCCCGTACGCGAGAGCATGTTGACAGCAAAACAGTTTGCGAAAATCTCCACCCTGGTCACGATGGCCGGGGTGCTTGCGTTGTCCACCTCTTCCGGTGCTTGGGCCCAGTGTGGGACCCTGCTCAATGGCGACGGTGTGGCCACAGTGGACCCCGTGTACTTTGAGTGCAACGACGGAAACACCCCGTTTGAATTTTTCCCGCTGACGCAAGGGACCTGGACCAACGTGACGGTGAACTGGGGCGACGGCTCGGCACCGGAATTTTTTGCGGTTTGGGACAACCTCAATGCCATCAGCCACATCTACGCTTACCAGGAGCACACCACCTACAATTTGACCTTCACGACAGCTTCGTGCTCGGCCTCGGCCACCTTGGAAAAGAGTGTGCTGGTCAACCCCGCCATTGTGGTGCCTGATGGATGGCCCACCGGCGCGTGCGCCCCTGCGACGTTGAGCTTTGTCAACGGCTCCACCAACGTCACTCCAGACACCGAATTCACATGGACCTTTGACGACGGCACCACCGTGACGGCGGGGGCCTCAAACGAAGGCGCCACGGTCGATCACTTGTACGACGCCTTCACCACAGGATGTCAGCGCGAGGTGACGTTGACGGCCACGAACGCATGTCGGACTTCTGAGTTTGGGGTGCCCGCTGCCGTGACCATTGACTACATCAACATTTGGGACCGAGACAACCCCTTGATTGACGCCTCGGCCACCGTGCTTTGCTGGCCTGAAAACACCGTCGATTTGTGGAACGTCTCAGAGATGGTGTGCTTCAACAACGGCAACACCCAGCAGCGCAAGGAGCGCTGGGATTTTGGCGGCCCATTCGGCCCCAGCGGCACGAGTGAAATCGACTGGCGCCCTTGGATCAATTCCGATCCTGTGACATTGACCTTCCCAGGCGTTGGCGTCTACAACATTTCCCTCGCCATTGAGAACTACTGCGGCATTGACGAACAGGAGATCACCATTGTGGTTCGAGAGCCCTTGACGGCGGAGGTCACTGGCCCCACCCTCGTGTGCGAAGGCGACCGCTTGGATTTCACCGCCACTGCACCTGGTGCAGATTGGTTTGAATGGGACTTCTACGGCACTGACCAATACTGGTACCCCTCGCAGACGGGCAACATGATTTGGACGTACAACACCTCAGGCGTGTACGACCTCACCGTGCAAGTGGGATTGGACAACCAATCGGGGTCGTGTGTGGCGGAAGCCATCCACCAGATTGAGGTCCAGCCCAAACCACAAGCCAACATTGTCCTTTCAGATACGCAAGGATGCGACATGCTGACGGTGGATGCCGAGGAATCGGTCCGCGAGGGCATCTCGTACGCGTGGACCTTGCCCGACGGCAGCACCGTAGCTGGCCCTGAGGTGGCGGACGTTGAGTTGACCACGGTGGGGAGCCACTTGTTTGGGTTGGAGGTCACTGGGGCCAATGGCTGTGTGCGTATGGTCAACGAAACCGTGGACATCCACCCTTCCCCTGTCGCCAGCTTCACCGCAGGCGCAGTGTGTGAGGGAGAGACCACGTCCTTCACCGATTTGAGCTTGCCCAACGGAAGCGACACGCTTGTGAGCTGGAATTGGGCGTTTGGCGACGCAGTGACCTCTTCCGACCGTCATCCCGAGCACATGTTCATGGGTGGGGGTGATTTCACCGTCACGCTGGAGGTCAGCGACCCCTACTGCACGGCGAGCACTTCCCAAGAAGTGACCGTCCGCGAAGCGCCTTCGCTCGCCATTTCGAGCAACATGACTGAGGGATGCTCTCCGCTGTTTGTGGACTTTTCTGCCGTGAGCGACGGCAGTGTGGTTTGGACATTTGGCGACGGCAACGGGGGCAATGGAGACTTGGCGTCCCACACTTACCTCGGAGATCCCTCTGTGGAGGTGATGTACCCTGTCACGGCAACAGCCATCAACGAATTTGCATGCACCACCGAGGCCTCCCTCGAAGTGCGAACCCTGCCGAGTTCAGACGCCTCTTTCTCCGTGTCGCCTGCGGCCTGTTCGCCTTTCACGCCCGTGTTCACCAACGAGAGCCAGCGCGCCACAAGCTACAAGTGGTTGTTTGAAGACGGCACCTTCTCGGAAGAGGTGGAACCCACGCACGTGTTCACCAACACCACGGGATTCCTCCAAGCTGAGTCTGTGCAACTGATTGCGTATGCCGCCAACGGATGTCACGACACCACTGGCGCACCGGTCACTGTGAAGCCTGAAGCATTGTTCAACATGGTCTTGGACCAAACCGAGGCGTGCTCTCCCTTCTCGATGATGGCACCCGTGGTCAATGGGGCCCAAAACCACATCTGGTCTTTCGGTGACGGCACACCCAACTCCATGGTGCCCAACCCCGTGCACGTGTTTGAAAACGACACGGACGCGCCGGTGACCTTCACCTTGACACTCGAGGCGGAAAACAGCTTTGGCTGTCCCGGTTCGGTGGCGCGCGAGGTCACCGTGAACCCGACCCCCGTGGCCGAATTCACCGCAGACATCCAGAGCGGGTGCGCGCCATTGACCATCACCTTCGAGGAAATGAGTCAGCGCGCCACGACGTACGCCTGGAATTACGGCGATGCCACCACGGCATCGGGGTTGAACGGCACCGCGCACGAACACACGTTTGAGCTGGAAGGCTTTGACTTGATCTCCCGCGCCGTGACGTTGACCGTGGAGGCCGAGGGCGGCTGCACCGACACCCACACCCTCGCCGTGGAAGTGTACCCCGAAGTGGTCGCCAACCCAGTTGGGGCATTGGAAGGATGTGCCCCTTGGCAGTCCGACTTGACGGCCGAAGGCTATGCCGGTGCGAGCAACCACAACATTACTTGGACCCTGCCGGACGGAGACACGTTTGAGGGCGTGGATCTTCAACGCACGTTTGTGGGCCTTGAAGGACAGGACGAGGAATTGACCTTGGGCTTGAGCATCACCTCTCCCTTCGGCTGCCACGCCGAGTCCACCGTGACGGCCACCGTCCACCACACCCCTGTGTCCGACTTCACGCTGTCCGACATGGCGGCCTGTGCAGGCACAGAAATTGCGCTTTTGGATGGCAGCATGTACGCCGACGAAGTCACGCTGGACTGGGGCGATGGCACTGGATCTGTGGCCAATTCCGTCGGCACGCACGTGTTTGACAACAACAACTTCGAGCCGATGGTCGTGGAGGTGGTCCAAACCGCCACCACCGCTTTTGGATGCGAGGCCCACACCTCCGTGAACCACACCGTGTTCCCCAAGGTCACAGCTGACTTCGTGGCTCCGGCGCCTGCATGTGCCCCATTCACGTTGACGCTGGTGAACCAAAGCACCAACGCCAACGGCACCTTCACGTGGGATTTCGGCGATGGAAGCCCCACTTCTTCGAGCGCCCAGCCGAGTCACCTCTTTGACACGGACGCGGACGCCAGCAGCGTGTACACCATTCAATTGAACGCCACCAGCACATACGGTTGTGCGGACAGCACCAGCCACGAGATTGAGGTTCACGCGACGCCCATTGCAGACATCGAGGTGCTCGACCAAGCCGGATGCTACCCACTGGAAGTGACGTTTGGCAACCAAAGTGTCGGCGGCGAGACCTACACCTGGAGCTACGGCACGGGGCTGAACAGCAACGAACCCGCCTTGGAGCACACGGTCGAGTACTTCAACCCCACGTCCAACGTGTTGACGTACGCAGCGGTGTTGACTGCATCCACCTCCGCTGGATGCTCCAGCCAGGATGTGGCGTACATCGAGGTGCTGCCTCAGGTGGACGCCCGCATTGAAGGCGGCTTCACAGGGTGTGCTCCGCTCGAAGTGGATTTCCTGAACCTCAGCGATGGTGCGGCCAGCTACACGTGGGATTTTGGAGATGGAGGCCAAAGCGCCACCACCCACGCCAGCCACGTTTTTACCACGACGCCTGGGGAAGATGCGACCTACACCGTCTCATTGGTCGCAGAATCGATCTACGGCTGCACGGACACGGCACAGGTTTCTGTGCAGGTATTTGCCGCACCGACGGCCGATTTTGTGACGAGCTCCACGCAAATGATTTACCCTGCCACGTCTGTCACGTTGTCCAACACCTCCATGGCGGGCGAGAGTGCCAGCCACTACTGGACGTTTGGCGATGGACAAGTCAGCTACGAGGCCCAGCCTGAACCCCATGCGTACGACACGTGGGGGACGTATGACATCACCTTGGAAGTCGACAACGGCTACTGCTCCTCCGTGGCGAGCACGGCCATTCAGATTGTGGCCCCCAGCCCGACCATCGGTTTCACCGGAGAAGGCGCCGGATGTGCACCCTTGACCGTGCAGTTTGACAACTTCAGCACGTACGCTAGCAGCTACCGCTGGGAGTTCTCAGACGGATCGGTCCGCAGCGACGACAGCCCG
>JBMZAL010000015.1:0-8324 GCA_049611325.1 Flavobacteriales bacterium | reverse complement strand
GGTTCACGTGTTCAACGAACCTGGCGTGTACGACGTGACGTTGTACGTGGAAGGGTTCGACGGCTCCGAGTTGGTGGAGTCGCACTCGGCTGTGGTCGAGGTGTTCCCCACTGCACAGGCGGCGTTTTCACTCAATCCCAACCACGTGATGGTGCCCGGCCAGCCCGTGTTCTTCCTGAACCTGTCTGAAGGGGCCACACAATACTCGTGGGATTTTGGCGACGGCGCCACGAGCATCGCTGAAACCCCGATCCACGAATACCTCCAGGCAGGTGTGTACGACGTCTCGTTGACGGCCGACAACATCTGGGGCTGCTCGACGACCTTCACGTTGCCTGAGGCCGTGTTGGCCGAGGAAGGGGGGATGATGGTGTTCCCCAACGCGTTCACCCCGAGTTCTACGGGGTCGACCGGCGGGTACTACGACGCCAACAGCTACGACAACGACGTCTTCCGCCCCATGCACGTGGGCATCGAGACGTATGAATTGATGGTCTTCACCAAATGGGGTGAAATGATCTTCCACAGCAACGAAGTCGGCATTGGATGGGACGGCTATGTGCAAGGCAAATTGGCCGCCACAGACGTCTATGCTTGGAAAGCCACGGCCACCCTCAGCAATGGCGAGCGTCTTCAGCAACTCGGCAACGTGACGTTGCTGGCCCGTTGATGTAACTCTTCCCTTCACTCTCCCGTAAATCATCCCATGCGCTTTTCCCTGCCCTCGATTTCGAAGCTCGCCGCCTCAGCGGCTGTGCTCGCGTGCTTCTGCACGTCGGGGACTGTGGCGCATGCCCAGGATCAACAGTTCACGCAGTTCAACGCCGCACCAACGTCTTTCAATCCCGCGTATGCCGGGGTATCGGGCAAGGCGCGTTTGGCCTCGTTGTACCGTGCGCAATGGACGGGACTTCCTCAGGCGTTCACGGGATTTCATTTGGCCTACGACCGTCCCACGCTCGACAAACGCATGGGATTTGGGTTCTTGTTGAGCAACGAACAGGCTGGCGCGGGCGCATTGAACCGCATCCAGTTCATGGGACAGGCCTCGCACAACCTCCGTTTGGGACGTCGCCTCAATTTGAGGACGGGGATGCAACTGGGCTTTGGGGCCCGCAGCATCGACATGACCAACCTCGTGTTCATGGACCAAATCTTGCGCGACTTCGCCGACGTCTCCATCGAGCAAGGCTTGGGCGTGGGAACGCAATACATGGACATGGGTGCGGGATTCATGTTGCTGTCGCGTCGGGTGTGGTTTGGGGCTTCGGCCAACCACTTGACCTCCCCCAATGTGAGCTTGAACCCTGCCCTGCCTGAACAGCTTGCCGTGCTCTACACGGGACACGGAGGGGCGCGCATTCAATTGGCCCGAGGTCCACGCGGACGGTTCCGTCGCGACGTGGTCGTGTCTTGGAAATACATGCAACAAGGCGACCGCAACCAGCTTGATGTGGGTGCCTATTACGACATGAACTTGTTTACCCTCGGCGTGTGGTACCGTGGCCTGCCTGTCCAGACGGCGGCGGATGGAAGCATGGATATGGATGCGTTGAGCTTCGTCTTTGGCTTTGGCAACCGCGACTTCAAAATGGGATACAGCTACGACATCACCTTGAACCGCCTCGGCGTGCTCGGCACGGCGGGGTCGCACGAATTCAGTGTGAAGTACTTCTGGGATGTCGCCCGCCGTCGCGATCCGCGGCCGCCCTACCACCCCTGCGTGGAATACTGAGGAATCAGTCCTGCAAGCCCACCTGGTTGACCTCGGGCTCCAAAGACACCCCAAACCGGTCCTTCACCGACGCCATGACGTCCTGGGCCAAGTCCCACACCTCTTTTCCCGTGGCTCCCCCAAAGTGCACCAACACCAACGCTTGGCGGTCGTGCACGCCATGAGTGGTCCGGTGGTGGCCCTTCCACCCGGCCTGTTCAATGAGCCATCCCGCCGCGAGCTTCACCTCCCCGGATGGCTGAGGGTAGTTCGGCATGTTGGGATGGCTGGCCAAGAGCGCATTCGCTTGCTCTGCGGGGATGGTGGGGTTTTTGAAGAACGAACCGGCGTTTCCAATCTGCGCGGGGTCAGGCAGTTTGGACTGGCGGATGCGGATGACGGCCTCGCTCACATCTCGATGCGTGCGTTCCGCTTCTGGAAGGTGTTGAAGCTCTTGCTCGATCGCGCCGTAGCCCATCCGAAGCGGGCTTTCCCGGTCCAAATGAAAGGCCACCCGAACGAGGATCCACTTGCCCTTTTCTTCCCGTTTGAACACGCTTTCCCGGTACCCAAAGGCGCAATCCTCTGCCGTGAATCGCTGCAGGGCACCGTCTGAAATGCGCACGGCGTCCAGCCAGGCAAAATGATCACGGATTTCCACGCCGTAAGCCCCGATGTTTTGCATGGGACTGGCGCCCACACTGCCAGGAATGAGCGAAAGGTTTTCCAGCCCTCCCCACCCTTGGTCGAGGGTGTGCATGACGAAGTCGTGCCACACCTCCCCCGCGCCCACCGCGACTTCCACATGGCGGCCGTCGTCGGAGCGCACGTCAACACCGCGAATTTGGATGCGGAGCACCAAGGCCTGCACGTCGCCGTGCAACAACATGTTGCTTCCTCCCCCCAACACAAACACCTCCACGCCATGCGAACGAGACCAATCCAACGCAGCCCGAAGCCCATCGACGGAAGTCACATCCGCAAACCAACGCGCCTTGGCTTCGATGCCAAACGTGGTGTACGGTGCCAGTTCCACATGCTCAAGCACGTCCAGGGGGATGGCGGTCGATTCCATGTTGCAATTTCCCTTGTTCCATTGGGCTTCAAACGCGGCGCGGTCGATTCTTTCCCACGGCCCGTCGTCGGCAACCATGTCGAGGATCCGTTGACGCTCGGGCCACGTTGTGGCGAGGACGTCGTGGCAGAGGGTTTGGGCTCCCAGAGGGGTGCACTCCCAAAACCGATCCGGCCCCTGAATGGCGTACACATTCTCCGTTCCTGACAATTGAAGGTACACGGGGTACTGCATAAGGCGAAGTTGCCCCAATTTCGCATTTCGATTGGCCCGACCATGAAACCTTCTCACAATCCCGACGCTGACAACTCCAAGGCCCGTGCAGAGGCGGCGATGGAACGTCACGCCTGGCCCGAAGCGCTGGAAGCGTGGCTGGCATGGTGGTCGGACGACGTGACCGATCCCAACGCCATGCACGACCGGGCGGTCTGTCATTTCCATTGCGGGGAAAAAGAGGTGGCGCTGACGTGGTTGAACCGCGCGGCCGACACCCAGCCGGACTACAGCTACCGCTACAGCTCCCGGGGGTGGATGAAGCAAGCGACGGGAGACACCCACGGCGCCATCGAGGACTACAAAAAGGCCCTCGAGCTCGACCCCGAGGACGCGGTGACCTGGAACAACCTCGGCTTGCTGGAAGAACAGTTGGGTTACCAAGAACAGGCCAAGGAGCGGTACCGCGTCAGCGACGAATTGCTCGGCATTTTGAACGAGCACGGCATCGACCCCGAGTCGAGTGCGCCGGCGTTTGAAGAGCGGCCCGTGACGCCATCGGCGGCGCCCGACATGCTGGAGGAGAAGGAAGCACGGTCGTTTTGGGGGGAATTGAAGCGTGCAACACTCACCAAATCCGGACGCAAGGAGCTCTGGACATTCGTGAGGAATGGCTTTACCTTGAGGGGCTGATGAGCCGCCTCCCACGACCTCAAAAAACACTTCAGGGCACTTCGTTTTTGGATGAAGTCGTGGACGCCATCTTGGCCCATCCCCTTCGCAGTGCCCAAAAATTGCATCGCCTCGCAGTCGTGCTTCCCAGCCATCGGGCCATGTCCCGCATCCGGAAAGCGCTCCACGAACGGCTGGACGCTCCCGTTCGCTTGCCCAAATTTTATGCCCTGAGTGGCTTTGTCGAGGACTCTTCCCCATGGACGGCGGCCGATCCCTTGGAAGTCCTGGCCCGGTTCTACCACCTCGTGCATGCCGACCAGACGGAATTGACCTTTGACCGGTTTGTGCCGTGGGCCACCGTCGTGCTGGGCGACTTTGCGGCCGTCGACCACGAATTGGCCGACGTGCACCGCGTCTTTCAAAATCTGGCAGACATCCAAGGCATCGAGGACTGGAGCTTTGGGGAAGAGCCTTGGTCGGAAGACCAAAAATCGTTTGAACGCCAGTGGCGACGTTTGCCTGCCATGTACGGCCTGCTGAACGAAGCGTTGGCACAAGACGGCATGGCCACGCGCGCCCACCTCACCCGCCGGGTGGCGGAGGGCGAAGGCCGATTGGACGTCGACCACGTGCTGGCGGCAGGTCTCGCAACGATGAGCACCGCCGAATGGCAGTGCCTCTCCCAGTGGAACAAGCGCGGCGGATTGACGGTCATGTGGGATGCCGACGCGAGCTACGTCGACGACGTCCACAACGAAGCGGGCCTGTTTGTGCGGAAGCACCGCGGCACCGACGCGGCCTTTCCGCGGGCCACCATCTCAACAACACCTCCTGCCGTTCGCGCCGTGGCCTGCTCCTCCACGGTCAGCCAAACCCAATACGTGCGCAACCTCATCGCGTCCTTGTCTCCAGACGAGTTGGACCGAACGTTGGTGATTTTGCCGGACGGGAGCAGCTTGGGGACCTTGCTGCAAGCCCTGCCTCCCCAGCCGAACGGCATCAACGTCACCATGGGGGTGGCCCTGCATGAAACCCCGGTCGTGTCGTTTGTGGAACACCTTTTCATGATGCTCGAGACGCAAGGGACCGGATGGCGACTCGAACACGTCCAAGCCTTGCATGCCCACCCGGTCATGCTCCACGTTGCGGGACCCGGTCCCAGACGAAAACAAGTGAGCAAGGCCATCCATCGGCTGGCCAAGGCGCATCGAAACTGGGTCAAATCCGACGACTTCCTCGAACAGCGCGCGCCAAAGTGGGCCGAAGAACTGGATGGCTTGAGTGCGCTGAAAACCGACGAGGCCACGGCCTTCCTCGACGCCATATCGTCGTGGGCACAGACCCTGGAACAGCGCATGGAGTCTTTGCCCCAAACCCTCTCCGAAGACATGGAGGACGACCAGGAACGCACCGTGCCATGGATTCCTGCCGGATGGCGCCGCTTCCGAACCGTGCTTGCCGTGTTGAAGCGACTCCAAGAGGCCCATGCCCCGATGACGCATGCCAAGGAAGTGCGGGCCATGGTTCGCCGGTTGCTTCGTCAAGAGCGCGTGGATTTGTTGGGCGAGCCGAACCAAGGACTCCAAATCATGGGCCTCACCGAGACCCGTGCCTTGGATTTTGACCGGATTGTCGTCTTGGACATGAACGAGGGTACGGTGCCCCAAACCTCCATGCCCGACAGCTTCCTCCCGCTCGATTTGCGGCATGCCTTGCATCTGCCCGGCCCCCGTGAACGGGAGGCCAGGTATGCGTATTTGGTCCATCGCTTGATGAACCGGTCCAAGGAGATTCACCTGCTGTACCGCGGCGCGTCCGACAAAAAAGACGGCGGCGAACCCTCGCGCTACCTCATGCAATTGGAGGGATCGTTCCACAAGGCGCAAGGCGAGCCCTACCTGTCTGTGGAACACGTGGTGCACCAACTCCCCTTGCCCGACGCACGGCCTGAAATTCCGGAACTCGAGGTGTCACACGGCATGCGAACGCGACTGGGAGAATGGTCCTCACAAGGCATGTCGCCGAGCGCCATCAACACCCTGCTGCAGTGCCCCCGAAACTTCGCCTACCGCTACCTCTACGGCATGGGCCAAGCCACCGAAATCCAAACCGCCATGGAGGCCAGCACCCTCGGAAGTGTGGTGCACTGGGTGATGGAGCACGGACTCGCAGAGGTGGAGGGTCACGTGCTGCAGGTGCACCATTTGGAGAACGTCCGTTTGGCACTCGATTCGCTGTTGGAACAGGCACTCGAAAGCGAATACAATGCGGCGCTGGTCAAGCGCGGGGAAAACGTGCTTCAACTGGAAATCGCCCGGACCACCCTGCTCAAACTCCTTCGTCAAGAAATGAAGGAATTGGCCGACGGCAGTCCGGCGCCCCACATCGTCAAACTCGAGCAAGAACTGACCTCCACCCACCCCGGCACTGCGGCAGGAACCTTGGGGTTCCGAGGGTTTGCCGACCGCCGGGAGGAAGTGCATGGCGTCCCTCGGGTGGTGGACTACAAATCCGGCAAAGTCGAAGCCAAGGAGCTCAAGCTCAAAGGCGCCTGGACGGAACAACTGGAAGGAGGAGACAAAGGCAAGGCGCTTCAGCTCGTCGTCTACGCCACCATGGTGTTGGCGTCGTTGGGGCCCGAAGCCCAAGAGCACGGGGTTTTTGCGGCCATCCGATCGGGGCGCAACGTCCGGGAGGGCCTGCTCATGCTCGAGATTGACGGCGAGCGCCTCATCAAGCCCCACCACGCCCAAACCTTCATCGATTGGCTCGCCAGCAAGTTGGACGATTACGTGGCCGAGGGGAACCGGGTTGTGCACAACTCCGACGCCAAATACTGCGAACATTGTGTCGTCTTGGACCCGAAGGAGTCCTTTTCTTTCTAACTCTGCACCATGGGCATCGTCGCCAAACAATCCGCACGAAACAGCGTGGCCTTGGTCACGGGACTTTTGCTGGGCGCGATCAACACGATGTACGTCTTGCCCAAGGCCTTCGAAGGGTTTGAAGAAGGCTGGGGGTTGTTGCGCATTTTGACCGCATGGGGAACCATCCTTGCCCAAGTGCTTGCCCTTGGCGCCCCCAGCGGAATTTTGCGCTTCTTGCCCCACGCCAACAACGAGACACGGGAAGCGTCCATGCTCACCACCCTTTGCTTGCTTCCAGCCGTGGCGCTGGCGGCGGTGGGGGTTGTGTCCACCTTTGCGGGGGCAGATGTCCTGCTGGCCTTGGACGCCAATGCGGGCTGGCTTCTCGAAGATCGTGTGGGGGCGTTCGTGTTCATGGGTGGCGCGTATTTGGCCATGTTGCTCCTCAAAGCCGCCCTCGTCCATCGCATGCGCACTGTCGCCGTGACGGTCATCCAAGAGGTGTGGCTCAAAGGCACCTACCTCGCACTCGCTGTGGTGTACCTGCAAGGGCTGATGCCTTTCGAGACGTTCTTTCGATGGTTCCTCTACAGCTACGCCGCCGCGGTGGTCTTGATGCTTGGCGAAGCTTGGGGTGCAGGGTCCCGGCTTGGTCAACCGGAGCTTCGCAAGGACGTCCGTCCCTTCTTCGAATACGGCATGTTTGCCTTGTGGAACAACGGCGCGAGGACCGTGGCGAAAAACCTGGACTTCGTGATGGTTGGCGCCCTGCTGGGCCTTGCCGCCGTCCCCCGCTACACCTTCGCCTTTTTCATCGCCACGGTGGTGTCCATGCCCATGCGCGCCATGTCGCCCATTCTCAGGTCGATCACGGCGAAAGCGGTGGCCACAGAGGGCGCCGCGAAAAGCGGACCGCAACTCCAACAAGCCGCGCGGGTGCAGTTGGCCGTCACGTCCGCCATCCTCGTGGCGATTCTCGCCGGCATGCCCGCCCTCGACCTCGCCCTGCCCGAAAATTATCAGGGGCTGCGATGGGTCGTTTTGGCCGTGGGCATGGCGTTTGTGGCGGAGGCGTCAGGCGGCACAGCCGGTCCCATTCTCCAGTTTTCAGAGCGTTACAAGCTCGCGCTGCCCATCAACCTTGGGTTGGTCGTGATGACCTTGGTCACCAACTACGCCTTCATGCAATGGTTGGGCTGGGGCATTGAAGGCGCGGCGCTCGCCACAGGCCTGACTGGGGTTTGGAACATGGGCTGGCGCACCAGCCTCATGTGGCGCTTGTTCCGCATTCATCCGTTCTCGCGCCCATGGTTCACCGTGGGGGTCATCGCACTTGTGGTGGCTGGCGGATCCTTCGCTGTGGACCTCCCCGTCGGCGCGCACGCTTGGGGTCAGCCCGCCCAACTGGCACTCGCCTTGCTTCGAGGCGGGGTTGCCGGAGGCCTCGTGTTGGGCGGTTGTTGGGCAATGGGATGCCTTCCTGAGTTGACCACCGAAATGAAAAAGCGCCTGAACCGAAACGGAACAGGCGCTTGAGTCGGCAAGGCCGAAAGGTCAATCCTTGACGCGGTACCACTCTTGGGTGCGGAACAAGAACAAGATGTAGCCACGCACTTTCAAGGTGTCGTAGTCGCCGTCTTCAAACCACATTTCGCAGTCGTACACGCTGCCCTTCTTGGGGTCGCAGATGGTGCCGTCTTCCCACTCCCACTCTTCGTCGAACTCCATGTCGCGCACGATTTCCATGCCCAACACGCGCTTGTCTTTGCGGTCATCCTCG
>JBMZAL010000014.1:7616-13640 GCA_049611325.1 Flavobacteriales bacterium | reverse complement strand
CCCGTATTTGGCCATCTGAGACAACACCACATTCCTGCGGTTCTGCACCAATTCGGGGCGGCGGAGTGGGTTGTAGAGGGCACTGTTTTTGAGCATGCCCACCAGCATGGCCGATTCCTGCACGTTCAGCTCGGAAGCGGGCTTGTTGAAATACACGTTCGCCGCACTTTCAATGCCCACAGCTTGGTTGATGAAGTCATAGCGGTTGAAGTACAGCGCGATGATTTCCTGCTTGGTATAGTGGCGCTCAAGGCGTGAGGCGATGATCCACTCCTTGGGCTTTTGGAGCACCGCACGCTCAAAGAAGCTGGTCGTCTCGTATTGGTCGGTGAACAGGAGCTTGGCAAGCTGCTGGGTGACCGTCGATCCCCCGCCACGCTTGCCCAAGAAGGCAATGGCGCGGGCCAAACCAATGAAGTCGATGCCAGCGTGGTCGTAAAAGCGCGCGTCTTCCGTGCTGATGAGCGCGTCGACCAAATGGGGCGGCAAGTTTTCGAACCGGGCGTCCGATCGGTTCTCGGTGTAATACCGGCCCAAGACCTTGCCATCCATGGAATAGACCCGGGTGGCAAAGTCGGTCTTGGGGTTGGCGAGGGCTTCGGTTTCTGGCAAGTCGCCGAGGCGGGCCAACATCACCAAACCCGCCAAGCCGAGCAACGGTCCTAGGCCCACCAGCCACAACAGCAACTTCCAAGGAATGCGCTTCATGCTTCGAAGATGGGCCAGGGGCGCGCTTCACCGGCACACCTTTGAATTCGTTGTGAGCACCTGTGCGTGAATTCCTCACGGGCGCGAAGTTGGGGGTGTACATTTGCAGCATGGTAGCCTTGATCAAAGCCGCACAGCTCTTGCTGAGCTTGTCCATTCTAGTGGTTCTCCACGAATTTGGCCACTACTGGGCCGCCCGCGCCTTCAAAACCCGCGTCGAGAAATTCTACCTCTTCATGAATCCTGGGTTCTCGCTGTTCAAGAAGCAAATCGGCGACACGGAATGGGGCATCGGTTGGCTCCCCTTGGGCGGCTACGTCAAGATTGCAGGCATGATCGACGAGAGCATGGACACCGAGCAGATGTCCCAGCCAGCCCAGCCTTGGGAGTTCCGCTCCAAGCCCGCGTGGCAGCGCCTGATCATCATGCTTGGCGGCATCATCGTCAACCTCATCCTCGGCTTCATCATTTACTCTGGCGTGCTGTTTGTGTGGGGTGAAACCAAACTCGCCAACGAGCACCCTGTCAACGTCGACCCCAAACTCGAGGCCCTCGGCTTTCAAGACGGCGACCGCATCCTCGGCTACAACGGCGAGACCCTCCTTTACTACGGAGACCTCCGCATGGAGGGTTTCAACAACCGCGTGACGCAAATCGACGTGTTGCGGGACGGCAAAATGGTGTCCCTGGAACTCGAGCAGGAGCTCGGCCAAACCTTCATTGATGAAGGCATCCGCCGCCCCTTCTCGCTGTTGTACCCCTGCGAAATTGCCGAAGTCGAATCTGCAAGTCGCGCCGGCGTGGCAGGACTGGAAGTGGGCGACCGCATCCTCGCCGTTGGCGACATGCAATTGCCCTATTTCGAGACGGTGCGCGAAGCCATCCAATCCCACCCAGAAACCCCCATTCGCTTGACCGTCGAGCGAGGCGGAAAAACGTTGCAACTCGACGCCGTCCCCGACAGCATGGGCAGCTTGGGCTTCTTTGCGCACCCTGCGGCGCATTATGCCGAGATGTTCACCACGACCCATTTGGAGTACGGCTTGGGAGCCTCCATCGGTGCAGGCTTCATCACGGCCAAGGAAACCCTTCAAGACTACGTGCGCTCCATGCGCTTCTTGTTCACGAAGAGCGGCGCCTCACAGGTGGGGAGCTTGGTGACGTTCGGGAGCATTTTTGACGGCGGATGGGACTGGGAGGTCTTTTGGCGCAACACCGCCTTCTTCTCGCTCATCTTGGCGTTCATGAACCTGTTGCCCATTCCAGCCCTGGACGGCGGGCACGTCATGTTCACCCTCTACGAGATGATTGCCGGCAAACCCGCACCGGAGAAAGTGCTCGAGCGCGCCCAAATAATTGGAATCGTCCTCCTCCTCTCCCTCATGGTGTTTGCCCTCGGAAACGACTTCTTCCGTTTGTTTACTGGCGGATTTGGTTGATTTTGCGTGCATGACTTTGCTCTCCATCTTGGATTCTGGCCTTGAGTTGTCCGCGGAGGACATCAACGCCTACGGCTTGGTGATTGGCGGCAGTGCAGTCATCATCTTGTCGTATTTCGCCAACCTTCTCGCCCGTCGGACCAACATCCCCAGCGTGCTTGTGCTCATTGCCATGGGCATCGCCATCCGCCAGGGATTCAACGCCGTCGGCCTCAGCGCCATCCCTTTTGAAGGACTCGTGCTCGAGTTGTTGGGCACCGTGGGGCTCATCTTCATCGTCCTCGAAGCGGCCTTGGAGCTGGAGCTCCGCAAGGACAAACTCACCCTCATCCTCCGCAGTGCGACCCTGGCTTTGGCCGCGCTCACCCTGAGCACCGGAGCCATTGCCGCCTTCCTGCACTTTGCCCTCGCCATGCCATGGTTCAACGCGGTGGTCTACGGCATTCCTCTGTCCATCATGAGCAGCGCCATCATCATCCCAAGTGTGGGCGGACTCTCTCCTGCCTCTAGGGAATTCATGGTCTACGAGAGCACCTTCTCGGACATCTTCGGCATCATGGCGTTCTACCTGATGTTGGGCAACCAGGACGCGGCCTCTGGCGCGGAGGTGGTCCAAAGCATCGCCGTCAACCTCCTCGGCACGCTGGTCATCTCGGTGGCCGTGGCCTATGCAATGGTGTACGTCTTGCAAAAAATCGAGAGTGGCGTACGCCTCTTTTTGAGCATCGCCGTGTTGCTGCTCATCTACGCCATCCAAAAGTTGTTCCACCTCAGCCCGCTCATCCTGATTTTGATTTTTGGATTGATGCTCAACAACCACAAGCTGTTTTTCCCCGATTGGCTCGGCATCACCAACGGGTGGCCTGGCAAGCTCCTCAAAGACGATCGGATGAAGGCCCTGCATCACGACTTCCACGTGCTCACGCTGGAGAGCGCTTTCGTCATTCGAACCTTCTTCTTTGTGCTGTTTGGGATGACCGTCAGTCTGGGCGTTCTCCTCGACGTCGAGGTGCTGCTCCAAGGCCTCGTCATCAGCGTGCTGTTGTACGTGGTGCGCCTCATCTTGTTGTGGGCCATGAAGCAAGAGCCATTGTCTCCACTCCTGTACATCGCCCCCCGCGGGTTGATCACGGTGTTGCTCTTCTTCGCCATTGAATCCCAGTACGCGGAATTGGTGGTGCCAGCCTTTGACCAAGGCATCCTGCTCGTCGTCATCCTCACCACTTCCTTGGTGATGACCGCGGCGCTGATTTCAAAGGGCAGCGGACTCCAACCTGTGCCCGAGCACGACCTCGAAAGCTTGCCCGAGGCACCGCGCTCTTCCGACCCGATGGTGCGCCCTGAAGGCGATCCCACGTCGGCCGTCAGTTCCGAAGAAACGCCCGCCCCGGAAGCCGACGAATCCAGCCCAACACCTCCAGCGTAAGCAACTGCCGTTCTAGGTCAGATGTCCGGCCTTCGCAATTCTTTCTGAGCTTGTCCCACGTGGTTGGCCGCGTGTTGTTCAACGCATCCCACACCTCGCGACACCCCTCAGGAAACGCCACCACTTCCCCCTGCACAGAACCGGTTTGACGGCTTTGTGCGCCTTCCGCCATGGCGCGCCACAAGGCGTTCACGTCGGCCACAGGCATGGCCAACTCGTCCGCCACCAAGGCACGATTTCCCGACCACGACGCCCCCATTCCCAGTTGCCACAAAGTGAAGACCTCTCGGTCCTGGTCAAAGGCACACCGCGCCGAAATCAGCGACCCCCCGCGTGCAGGACTCTGGATGACCACCGTGGTCGGCGCCAATCCCGTCAGGATGCGATTCCGCGAGGCAAACATCCAACGCTCCACCTGAACGCTCGGGGGCTGCTCCGTCAGAAGCAGTCCCCCGCGGGCCACAATGGCTTCGGCAAGTCCTTCGTGCATGCGCGGATGAATGGCGTCCAAGGCGCAAGGCAACACGGCGACTTGTGCACCGCCACGAGAGCCGTTCAAGGCCCCTTGATGTGCGCGGCCATCGATGCCACGCGCCAGCCCACTGACCAACCGACCCCCTGCTTCGGTCCATTCACGGCCCGCTTGCAGGGCCCATGCCGCACCTTGCGGTGAACACGCCCTCGTGCCCACCACGGACAACGCCCGGCCCCATTCCTCAGCCTTGGGCCACGTCCCACGTGCGTACAACACCGGAGGTGCGTCGGGAATGTGCGCAAGCAGCGCGGGATATCGTAGATCGTGGAATGTCACCACGTGCGCGCCCAGTCGCTGAATGGACTGGTGCTGACGCTGCGCACGATCCAGTGTGGACACCGCTTCACGCGGATGATGCTTCGCCCAATCCTGCCACGCCGCCACCGGACTTCCGGCCCGGGACACTTCTCTCCGAACCCACCTCGCCCCCTTTCCCGAACGCGCGAGCAACGCCATCCACGCCAACACTGAATCCATGACCCGCAAGCTGCATTCGGCCCGCAGCCGACCCACGGGCTGTTCACAGACGACGGTGTTTGTTTTGCACACGACGCGGAAAACGGGGGAATGTGTTGTTATTTGGGCTCATGCGATGTTCACTTTTCGCCGCCCTCCTGACCCTGGGTGGCCTTTTGGGCGCCACATCCAGCTCTTGGGCCCAAACCGTCCAAGGCCGCGTGCTCGACGGGACCAACCAACCCGTAATTGGCGCCTACTTGACCAACGGCGTGGTCACCGTCGCCACCGACATGGATGGCGCGTACACCCTGGAATTGAAGCCGGGTCAGCACACCATCATGTGCACCTTCATTGGCATGTCCAAGCAAGAGTTCAAGGTTGAACTCACCGCAGGCCAAACCGCGCAATGGAACCCCATCATGACGTCCGCGGCCGAAGCCCTCGGGCTCGTCGTGGTGTCTGCAGGACGTTTTGAGCAAGACGCGTCGGAAGTGACGGTCTCCCTGGAGGTGTTGAAGCCGGCCCTCGTCGAGAACAAAGCCACCACGACCCTCGAAACCGCCATCGAACAAACGCCGGGCGTGAGTCTGGTCGACGGCGAACCCCAAATCCGGAGCGGCAGCGGCTTCAGCTACGGCGCAGGCTCACGCGTGATGGTCCTCGTCGACGACCTCCCCGTGCTCAGTGGAGATGCGGGGCGCCCAACGTGGGGCTTTCTGCCCCTCGAAAACTTGGAACAAATCGAAGTCATCAAAGGGGCCAGTTCTGTCCTCTATGGCAGCGCAGCACTCAGTGGCGTCATCAACATTCGGACGCGGTATCCCGACGCCAGGCCACTCACGCGAGTGAGTCTCCAACACGGGGTGTACAGCGACCCGCGAAGCGCGGAAGAGAGCAAATACTGGGACGGCACTTTGCAGCAGAGCAACCTCCGTTTCCTTCACAGCCAGCAGCTCGGCGGTTGGGATGTCGTGATTGGGGGCAACCTCCTCGGCGATGACGGGTTCAAGGGCCCTGAGATTTACCAAGACAGCGTCGGCGGAGCGCTGGTGCCTGTGGACACCGCCTCCATGAATTACAACCCCTTCAACGTGAACCGGTTTGGGGCCAACAGCCAAGGCCGATTCAACGTGAATTTGCGCCGTCGAGACACCGGCATTGAGGGGCTGAAGTTTGGGCTGAACACCAACTGGCAATACGGCGAATCGCTTAACACGCTCATCTGGGAACGCGCTTACGACGGGTTGTACGGCAGCACAGACGGCGCCGCGACGCGCACCCGTCAGCTCGTCGGCACCGTGGATCCTTACATCGAGTATCTGTCGCCGCGTGGCACCCAGCACAGCTTCCGCAACCGCTGGCAGCACCTCAACAACGACAACGACAACGACCAAAGCAACACGAGCAACGTCTTCTACTCCGAATACCAAGTGCAGCAGCGCGGCGACGTCTGGGGT
>JBMZAL010000014.1:0-7517 GCA_049611325.1 Flavobacteriales bacterium | reverse complement strand
CAGCTGACCCGCGGCACCGCGGAGCTTTACAACGGCGGCAACCCCGAAGGCATCAACACCGCGACCAACCGCTCTGCATACCTGCAGATCGACCAAAAAGCCGGCGAGCGACTCAACCTCTCTGCGGGGACGCGCTACGAGCATTTCAGCATCAACGACAGCACCGCCGCCAAGCCGGTGTTCCGCGCGGGGTTGAACTTTCAAGCGGCTGAAGCCACGTGGTTCCGGGCCAGCGTCGGCCAAGGGTTCCGGTTCCCGACCATTGCAGAGAAGTTCATTCGCACGGGTTTGGGCCCCCTCCAAGTGTACCCCAACAACGAACTGCGTCCTGAAACCGCCATCAACATCGAAGCCGGATTCAAGCAAGGCCTGAAGTTTGGCGGGTTCCAAGGGTTCTTGGACGTGGCCGGCTTCTACCAGGAGTACGACAACTTCATTGAATTCACCTTCGGACAGTGGGGCAATCCATTGACCGATCCTCTGGCGGGCAACGGATTCCGAAGCCTCAACACAGGCAGCAGCCGTGTGACCGGATGGGAGACCTCCTTGATGGGACGGGCCACTTGGGGAGAGACCACCTTGGATGTCCTCGCCGGGTACACCTACACCAATCCCGTCAGCCTGACGCCCGATTACCTCTACTCGGTCATCACCAACGCCGCCGGGGACACCATTGGCGGGGCGAGCTACAACAACACGAGCTTGGACACCACCGGCCAAGTGCTGAAGTACCGTTCCCAAGACTTGGTGCGTTTTGACGCTGAGCTCAGGCGTGGACCTTGGTTCATTGGCGCCAGCGCACGGTACCAAAGCGCACTCCAAAACATCGATGCCGCCTGGCTCTTGTTTGAGCAACTCGGCGTGGTGGACTGGGGGCTTGAAACGTGGCTTGCGGACAACCCGAAGCTGCCTTGGATTTGGGATTTCCGTGCGGGCATCAACCTGTCTGACCACCACAAAATGTCCCTGGTCGTCAGCAACCTGACCAACGCCGAGTACAGCATTCGACCCTTGGCCATTGAATCGCCGAGGCTTGTGAACCTCGTGTACACCTACGAATTGAAATAGCACGGGATTGGACCCCTTCCTGACATGAACATCTTGGCTGTCATCCCCGCGCGTCATGGCTCGACGCGCTTCCCCGGCAAACCCCTTGCCTCCGTGGCGGGCTTGCCCATGATTCAGCGCGTGTACACCCGGGTGGCGGCGTCGGGCGCATGCGACAAGGTCGTGGTCGCCACAGACGACGAACGCATCGCTTCGGTTGTGCGGGAATTTGGGGGCCATGTGGTCATGACTTCGCAGGACTGCCCCAACGGGACCATGCGATGCCACGAAGCCGTGGTGGCCTTGGAAGCGGAGGGAGCGCACGTGGACGCCGTCTTGAACATCCAAGGCGACGAACCCTTCGTGCATCCGGAGCAGATCACCCAGCTCGCCGACATGTTGCGCAAGCCCGATGCCGCCGTGGTGACCCTGGCCAAATCCATGCCCGCCGACCCTGAAATCCACTCCCCCCATCGCGTCAAAGTGGTCCGAAACCTCAAGGGCCGCGCCCAAATGTTCAGCCGCAGCCCCCTTCCCCACGGCGACGGACCGTGGCTTCAACACGTCGGACTGTACGGGTTCACCCGCACGGCGTTGGAGGCCCTGGTGCAACTGAGCCCCACGCCGCTTGAGCAGCGCGAACGACTCGAACAATTGCGGTGGCTCGACCACGGCTGGCGCATCGACGTCGGCACGACCACGCACCTCACGCCCGCGGTCGACACCCCCGAGGATTTGGTGGCCATCGAGCAGCTCATTCAGGCTGGGGACTTGCGCGTCTGAAGGCGCCAATTCTGCCCGTATCTTCGCACCCCCGCACGACGTGTGCGGTCCAAAACTCGTGGAAATGAACATGCGACTTTTCGGTGCGACCGCCTTGGCGGTTTGGGCCTTTTCCCTCGGCTGCAACACCCCTTCTCAAGACATGAAGACCTCTGACTACGTGACCAAAGCGTCCGAACTCCCCACGCCTCCAGACGCGGCCCAAAAGCCACACACCACGGACATCCACGGCTTGCAATTGGAAGACGAATACTTCTGGATGCGCCTGAGCGACGCGCAGAAAGAAGCGAAGGAGCCCGACGCCCAAACCGCAGAAGTCGTGGCCTACCTCGAAGCCGAAAACGGCTACAAGGAAGAGGTGATGGCGCCCACCAAGGCCCTCCAGACCAAGCTGTACGACGAGATCGTGGGGCGCATCAAAAAGGACGACGAGAGCGTGCCCGTCCTTGACAAGGGCTACTGGTACTACAGCCGCTACGAAGAGGGCAAGGAATACCCTTACACCTGCCGCAAGAAAGGCACCATGGATGCCGAGGAAGAGGTCATGCTCGACCAGCCTGCCTTGGCCGAGGGACACAGCTACTTTGCTGTGGGCGGCCGCAGCGTCAGCCCCGACAACAACCTCCTCGTCTACGGGGTGGACACCGTAAGCCGTCGCCAGTACACCCTCTACGTGAAGGACCTCCGTACGGGTGAACTCTTCGAAGACCGCATTCCTGAGACCACGGGCGGCGCCACATGGGCCAACGACAACAAGACCCTCTTCTACACCAAGAAGGACCCCATGACCCTGCGTTCGTTCCAGATCTACAAGCACGTCTTGGGCACCGACGTCAGCGAAGACGTGCTGGTGTTTGAAGAGAAGGACGAGACCTTCTCTTGTGGCATCGGCAAAACCAAGAGCGAGAAGTACCTCGTCATTGGAACCAGCACCACCGTCAGCACAGAGTGGTGGTACCTCGATGCCAACACCCCCAACGGCGAGTGGAAGGTGATCCAAAAGCGCGAGCGTGATTTGGAGTACGACATCAGCCACTACGGCGACCACTTCTACATCGTGACCAACCGCGACGCCAAGAACTTCAAGCTGGTGAAGACGCCTGTGAACGCCACCGGATACGACAACTGGGAAGACGTGTTGCCCCATCGGGACGACGTCTTGCTCGAGGGCATCGACATCTTCAACGACCACCTCGTGGTGCAGGAGCGCCAGGAAGGCCTCAACCGCATCCGCATCAAGCGCTGGGACGGCAGTGCGGATGTCTACATCCCCTTCAACGACCCCGCGTACACTGCTTACGTCGGCGCCAACCCTGACTTCAACACGGATCGCTTGCGCTACAGCTACGCGTCGATGACCACGCCCAACAGCGTGCTCGAATACACCTTCGCCACAGGCGACATCGAAACCCTCAAGCAGCAAGAGGTGTTGGGCGGCGAGTTTGACCCGGCCAACTACGTCAGCGAGCGCATGATGGTGGAGGCCCGTGACGGCGTGAAGGTGCCCGTGAGCATCGTGTACCGCAAAGGGTTGGAGCGCAACGGCCAAAACCCCTTCCTCCTCTACGCCTACGGCAGCTACGGATACAGCATGGACGCCAGCTTCTCGGTGGCGCGTTTGAGCATGCTCGACCGGGGATTTGTCTACGCCATCGCCCACATCCGTGGCGGAAGCGAAATGGGCCGCGGCTGGTACGAGGACGGAAAGCTGTTCAACAAACTCAACACCTTCCATGACTTCATCGACTGTGGTCAAGCCATGGTGGACGCCGGCTTTACAAGCCCAGACCACATGTACGCCATGGGCGGCAGCGCGGGCGGCTTGTTGATGGGTGCCGTGATGAACTTGGCACCTGGCCTGTTCAACGGCGTCATCGCAGCCGTGCCCTTTGTGGACGTGATCAACACGATGCTTGACGAGAGCATTCCGCTGACGACGTTTGAGTTTGACGAATGGGGCAACCCCAAGGACAAGGCGTACTTCGACTACATCATGCAGTACAGCCCGTATGACAACGTGGAGGCCAAAGACTACCCCCACACCCTCATCACGACGGGATACTGGGACAGCCAAGTGCAGTACTGGGAGCCCGCCAAGTGGATCGCCAAGTTGCGCGACGTGAAGACGGACGACAACCTGCTCATCATGGACTGCAACATGGAGACCGGCCACGGTGGCGCGTCAGGACGCTTTGAGCGCATCAAGGAAGTCGCCCTCGAATACGCCTTCATGTTCATGCTCGAAGGCATCGAGGAATAACATGACCGCACCACGTCGTTTTCGGAACCTCACGCGGGAGGAGCTTCAGGGCTTGGAGCTTGAATTCGCGCGGTTCCTGGCCTCGCAAGGCATGCCTGCGACGGAGTGGGCGCGCGTCTCCTCCGAGGAGCCTGCACGGGTGGAGGAACTCATTGGGGAGTTCAGCACGATGTTTTGGGAAACCACGACGTCGCGCCTGACCTACCTCGAACGGTACGACGGGGGCGACACGTGGTATTTCAAGTTTGGCGAGGACACCGCGCAACTCCTGCGCATCGATCCGGAAGGCACGCGCTTTCAAGGCACGAAGGGTTACCCTGAAGAAGCCCGCGGGCAGGAGGTGTTTCTGATTTTGGAACAAGGGGCGACGCCCGTTCCTTCTGAAAAGCACGACGAACTCGACGCCCTGTTCGAAGGCTTGAAGGGCTGAAGCAGGCTTAGGGCCGCCATCCCATCCGCGACAACCACCCCCCAAAGTCCTCTCGGGACAGGTCGAGGTGATGCGCGTGAAGGCCCGCCTTGTCGGCGCCTTCCACATGCTGAATGCTGTCGTCCAAAAACAAGGTGCGTCCCGGCGCGAGCCCGTGCTTTTCACACACCGCCTGGAAGGTCTTTGGATGGGGTTTTTTGAGGCCCAAATCGTGGCTGTAATGCGCCTGCTCAAACGCCCCCCAGAACGCAGAAGCATCCGGCAAGGTGGCCTGCAAATCTGCCTCGAACACCGCCGCGTGAATGGCGTTGGTGTTGCTGAGCAAGAACAAGCGGGTGCGGGTGCCCAGGGCGGTCACGAGGCCCGCACGTTCGGGGGGCATGCCCGTCAGGATGGAGCACCAGGCTTCGTGGATTTGGTCTGGGGTGGTGCCGGGGTGGCAGCGCTCGGCCAAATGGCCGTAAAACGTTTCCCGGTCAAGTCGGCCTGTCTCGAGGTCATCGAACCACGTCGATTGGGCGGCCTGATGGTACAGCGAGGCGAAGTCCGGATCGCCCAACGCGGCAAAGGCCTTGGGTGGCGCATCGTAATCGATGTCGTACAACACCCCGCCGAAGTCGAGGATGACGGCGTCGAGGTCGTCCAACGAGACGGGTTGGTTCAACATGGGTTCAGAGGCGCTTCAGCCAGGCCTTTTCATGCCCACGTGCCCGGGCATCTGCCAGCGCCTCGCGCGCGGAAGCTTCCGTCGCATATCCCCCCATGGACACCACCGTCAAGCCGTTGTGGTTTTGGTAGTGCAGCGAGGTGTCAAAGCCTTCGCCGCGCATGGAAGAAGCGAGCTTCTCGGCGTTGGCCTGAACGCCAAACGCGCCACCCACAATCATGAATTTCACCGGTGCCGGCTTGGCCACAGGTGCAGGTGGGGGTTTCGGTGCGGGAATCGTTTCTGGAGCGTCAGAGACGACCGGTGCCTCGACCTCTTCCGCAACCTCGGCTTCGGCCACCGGCTGAGGGACTTCGGCTTCAGGCTTGGCGGGAACCATGACCCGCAACCCACCCGCCGCAGGTCGTCCTTCATCGACGTCGAATTCGAGCAGTCCCTCCCAATCTGTGCGGGTGACAAACGCCTCAATCGACTCGCCTTGCTCGACATGCACCGCCTCTGCCATGGCTGCCACATCCATGTCGCGTTCCACAGGCGCGTAAGTGGCCGTCACGGGCACCGCATTCCACAACGGATTGCTGCCCAGCAACGTCTGGTTGCCTGCGGGGTCGGCGAGCAAATACGCACCGGCCAAGGTCAAGGGGATGGCCACCGCTGCCGCTGCGCGGGCCAATTGCACGCGGAACGGAATGACGCGGGCTTCTTCGCTGGGCTTCGCAACCGCAGGTTCCGGCGACGGAGCGTTCACCGCTTTCGGGGTTGCGGTCACTGGTGTTGGCGCAACGACTTCCCGCGCCACGAGCGGGATGCTGGCGTGGCCAAACGATTGAAGCATGCGTTCAAACTCTGCATCGGCCATGAAGCGGACCTGCTGGTCTTCCTCGCGGTACAACTTGCCCAACCCCGGGAGTTCGACGGTGGTCCCCGCTTCCAATTGTCGCTGGAGGTTAGCCACCAAATCCTCGACGGCCTTCAGGGCTTCCGGATACATCACGCCACGCTTCGCCATGAGCTCGTTGGCGACCAAACCGTCGTTGGTCGTCAAGCGTGCGTTGAAAAGGACGTCGCGTGACGGGGGGACGATTTGGCGTTTGGCCTCGTCATACCACGCCGAGCGCGGATTGCACACAAACCCTCCCAAGCCGGGAAGCATCACGCAATCGTGATCCCAAAACATGCCCGGCAACACGCTCAACACATCGCTGTGCGTCAACGGGGAAGAATGGCGCAGTGAATCCATGAAGGCAATGTATAACGCAGGCTCCAAGAACCAAGGGGCATCTCCCTCAAGCTACCCACATGTTCCTGTGAGATGTCACCTGAGCAAATGAACGTGGCCCTCGAGCAGGACGGGGCCGGACTCGCGCTCGATGCGGATTTGGTAGAGGTAGACCCCATCAGGCGCGTAGTACGCCCCCTCCTCCACATTGCCCTGCCACGGTTGTTCTGGGTCGTCCGAGTAAAACACCAGCTCGCCCCACCGGTTGAAGATCTTCATCCAATACCCGCGGATGTCTTCGCCTTCCACCCGGAAGACGTCATTGATGCCGTCGTTGTTGGGCGTGAAACTCGTGGGCACGTACACGGGGTAGAACAAGTCCACAAAGACCGAGTCGCGCCCTACACAACCCGTCGTGTCGACGGCTTGGAGCACGTACCATCCAGGTTCGACCACCGTCAAGGTGGGGTTCAAACACGTGCTGCAATCCAGGTTTTCTGAGGGCGTCCAATACACGTCCAAGCCGGGTGCTTGTCCGGACAATTGCACGGTGTCCAGCCACGCCACTTCGAAATCGGGGCCCGCGTTGATGCCCGGAGGTTGGGTCACGTAGACCGTGACGTCGTCGCTCGCCGTGCAACCCTCGCTGTCAGTGACAAACACCGTGAAGGTTTGAGTGAAGTTGGGGAAGACCGTCGTGGTGGCGTTGCCGGGTGAGCTCACGAGGTCTGCCGGCACCCATGTGAAGGTCGAGTTGGGGTCGTTGCCCTCGGCCGAAATCTCGAACGCCTCTCCCCGGCACATCCCGCCATCCTCCGAGGCGTAGGCTTCGGGGATTCGGACTTCGACGGTGATTTCATCGGTGCCAATGCCACAAATGTTTTGGATGTCGACCGTGAAGGTCGTCGTGGCCTCGGGCGACGCATACGGGAATTGAAGTCCGGGGTCATTCAACGGGCCCGACGGACTCCACAACCACGCATCGCCCTCCGCACCGGGAAGCTGCACCCCAAACCCTTCACAAATCTCCACCGACGGGTAGACCTGGTCGCCCGGAGGCCCCGGCACCACCGACACCGTCACCTCGGTTTCTCCCGTGCACCCGATGTTG
>JBMZAL010000013.1:8289-13849 GCA_049611325.1 Flavobacteriales bacterium | reverse complement strand
CCATTTCGTAAATGCCCAGTTCCGCCGTCGTGCCGAACCGGTTTTTGGCCGCACGGAGCATGCGATAGGCATGGTTGCGGTCCCCCTCAAATTGCAACACCACGTCCACCATGTGCTCGAGGACCTTGGGGCCGGCCAGCGACCCCTCCTTGGTGATGTGGCCCACCATGAACAGTGGGGTGCCCGTGGACTTCGCCCACGCTGTGAGGGCGGCCGAGGATTCGCGGATTTGGCCCACCGAACCCGGAACGCCATCTTGGTCGGGCAAGTCCAAGGTCTGCACCGAATCGACCACCACCAGCGCCGGTTGTTCCGTGCGAAGGGCGTCGAGAACAGCTGGAACCTGGGTCTGCGGAAAAATCAGCACCTCCGGCGCGATGTTGCCGAGGCGGTTGGCCCGCATGCGAACCTGTTCTGCACTCTCTTCCCCGCTCACATACAGCACCTTGGCCCCCGTGTTTCCGACCGCCAAGGCCACTTGCAGCATCAACGTTGACTTGCCGATGCCCGGCTCACCACCGAGCAAGATCACCCCTCCTGGCACGGAGCCGCCTCCGAGCACCCGATTGAGCTCTTTGTCGCCCATGTCCAGGCGAGGCAACTCCGAGACACTGACGTCCACCAAAGGGCGGACCTGCGGCGTCTGAAGCTGGGCGAGGCCTGTCCGGGCCGCTCGTTGCGACACGGGCGCCACCGACTCCTCGGTCAGGGTGTTCCACGCCTTGCAATTGCTGCATTGACCCACCCATTGCGGATGAGCGTGTCCACACTCGGAGCAGACGAAGCGCTTCTTGGTCTTGGCCACGTTCCGGTTATCGCGAACGGAAGATGTTCACCGTGCCGGTGAACTCTTCTCCGTTGGGCAACAAGATGGTGTAGAAGTACACGCCTTCCGCGCTGCCATCGCCGTACCACGGCTGGGCGTTGCGGTAGTTCTCATTCTCGTACACGCGGTTGCCCCAACGGTCAAAGATGCGCACCAACACCCCCTCGGGGTCGTCCTCCCATGGGTCGAGGCCCATGATGTGGAAGCCGTTGTTTTGGTCGTTTCCGTCACGCGGGGTGAAGACGTTGGGGGGCAAGATTTCGCATTGCTCCACAATCACGTCGTACTCGTGCTGAAGGCCTTGGGGCAAGCAAGGGTTGGAGATTTGGGCCAAAAGCGTCAAATCGTATCCCCAGCAGCTCGGAGGGAACATCTCGCCCACGAGGTCCGCCACATTCTGGAAGGAGAATTCCACCAAGGTGTCGGTGCACTGCACGGTCCAAGAGTAGTTGCTGTACGGCGGGCCATTGAAATCCGCGTTCAGGTCGAAGGTCTCGGGCTGTCCTGGGCACAGGGCACGAACGCCGTCGTAAATCGGAAGTGGGTCCCAGGTGGGGTCGTCACCAATGAAAATCAATCCGCACGCTTCCTGCGGTTCACATCCGTAAGGGTCTTCGACAGTTACGCAGATTTGGGTGCCGTTGAGTTCAGACTCTTCGGGGATCACCCATTCGAAGTTGTCCTCGACCGTGGTGGCCGTTCCGTCTGGCCAGGTGATGGTGTAGTCCGCGTAGTTCGCAGCGAACGCCGGATTCACGCCCAAATTCGCATCCTCTCCAGGCTCAATGCCTCCCCCGTCGCAATCCGTGATGGACCCGCCCAAGAACACATCGATGTCGATGGCCGTCACGATGTCGATGAACGCGCAGTCGCTCTCGTCAAAGTTGTTGGGGCATCCCTCATCGGGCACTGTGACGCAGTACGATCCGGTCGCGTCCACGTCCCACTCGTTGTCGTTGACGTCGTCCACGTCGTTGCCGTTGTACGTCCACTCGTAAACCAAACCGCTGTTCTGGTCTCCAGGAATGGGGTCGAGTTCGAGGGTCGCACCCTCTCCACACAGGTAGTCGTTCTCCAGCACGGGCTCAGGAATCGCCGTGTAGACCACTTGGTCGGCAGCCTCACCGCATCCATTGGTGGCGGTGACCTCATAAATGCCGGTGGCGTATTGGCTGAAGGTGTATTCGTTTTCCAAAACGTTGTCGTTGCCCGGGAAAGGCCAGTTGATGACAGCCACACCAGCAGGGTCCGTCACGTCCACCTCCAAGTCCAAGCTCAACTGGTCCACTTCGTCGCACGTCCAGACCAAGCTGTCCCCGTCGAAGGCGATGGTCGGAGGAAGGTTCACTTCCACTTCGAAGCAGTGATCGATTTCGCATTCCTCGTCCTGGAAACACAGCTCATAGAGCCCGAATTCCTCGGGGTAGAACGTCGTGTTGAACTGCGTGGTGTTGGAGAAAGAATATCCATCGGGTCCGTCAACCGACCACGTTCCCAGAGCTTCTTGCACCTCGCAAAGGGCTGGTCCCAAGTACAGAATCTCACCCGAGACCAAATCTTCATAATTCGTGCAATTGTCGGCGTTGTCCCCGTTGCAGTTGTTGACGCAATTGAACAGGTTCACGGCGAAGTTGGCGTCCAAGGCCGGGTTTCCAGTGCCGAAGAAGGTGACCTGCACAGAGTCTCCAAAGACAAGGGCCAACTCCGGGTTCGTGTCTTGGTTGTACGATTCGAAGTCGTCGTCACACTCCAAAATGGAAATGTCCTGTGTGCCGTCCTCGTGGGTGACAATCACCTGCAAGAACGCTTCGCCCCAGCCCAAGGTGGACGACGAAATCATTTGGATTTGCATGTTGCCTTCCGCTGGCGACGCATAGCCCCCGGCAAATTCCACCGAATCAAACCCGAGCTCCAGAGACCCATCGCAGATGGGGTCCACGTCGATTTCTGGAATGCTCACAGAGGTGGTTCCCACCAAGAAGGTGCGCTTGCCCTGACACCCCCCTTCATCGGTGACCGTCAATTGGAACGTTCCTGCAGTCACTGCAACCTCGTCTGTGCCTTGGCCGTCCAAGACGGTTCCACCGCCGCCATTCCAGTCTCCGACCCATTCGTATTCTACGAACACCTCATCCTCGTCTGGAACCACTGAAATCACCGCAGAGTCCCCTGGACAAATGGTCACCGAAGTGCCTGACAGGGTGGGCAAGTAGAATGGCGTTTGGAACACCTGGAACGTTTCTTTCACCACACAGCCACTGGCCGTTTCTCCCGTGACCACGAAGGTTCCTCCGAAAGGAATGTCTGCCGTGTTCTCGTCCCAAAAGTTGGCGTTCAAGTTCCACGACCAGTCCACCACAGGTTCCTGTCCACCCACAGAACTCGCCACCACACCCAACTCCGCACCCGCGCAAATCCCGAAATCGTCTCCACCATCGGCCGTGACCACTTCAATGCTTGGCGGCACCACATCAAGTACCTCGATGACAATGTCGAGCAAGGTTTGTGCGCCGTCTTCGTCCACGGCAGTCATTGTCAAGTTGCTGATCCCCGGTTCATTGCCGACAAACACCCCCTCGTACGAGGCCGTGGGCACGCCCGTGACCGTGGTCCCTCCAATGATCTCGTTGCCGCCTACGTCCTCTGTCACTTCAAGGTTGACGATTTGGCCTGGCTCCGGCCCCAAGAATTCCACATCCAGGTTGTATTCCTGACCCAGGCAAATCTGCACGGTGTCGCAACCGAGGTTGGCCGTGGCCACAGGGTTCAAGTTGTTGTTGGTCTCTGCCGTGTTGATGTTGAAGAATTTGTAGTCCAACCAGTTGATGCCATCCCACTCCGACTCGTTGTCTCCGTATGGGCCGTTGTAGGTGTCGTCAAGCAAGTTGAATCGGCCAAATTGCACGTGTGGGCTGACGTCTGGGTTGGGGTTGGTGTCTGCACCGTCCGCGCCCGTCACGCCGGGATAATCACCGCAACATGCGCCTGAACCTCCGACATCGCCATGCGCCCAGTTCATGTCGAGGTAGCAAACCTGGGCATTCGCACCGTCAGGAAGGATGCCACTGCCAGGGTGGGTGATGATGATTTGGAAACTGTTGGTCAGGTCGCTGTTGTTCTGCCAGTAACCGACGTTGATGTAATTGACGTAGATGGCGTCTGCCGTGCGCTTCCACTTGATTTCGCCGGTGGTGGACATGTCTGTGTCCTGCCAGTAACCCGCAATTTGGTTGTATTCCGCCGCAGGGAAGCCTGTGGGCGTCCAGTCCAACACGTAGGTTCCAAAGGAGATTTGGCCTTTCGTGTTCACAAAAAACTCGTTGTACGAGGCGCCATACAAATCGAAAGACCAAGAATCGTCCAAGCTGATGTCAAGCGGCTCAGAGGCTGCATCGACGTTCCAACTCGCACCGCCCACACCGGTTCCATCGATGTCCCACGCGATCTCATTGGGGCCCAACCCGCCAATTCCAGGAGGGGGCACCATCGTGAAGTACGTTTCGTCGGGTTCAACCCAGCACTGGCAGTCTTCTGAAGATGCGATTTTTTTGACCCGGACCTCCTTGAGTCGGGCGCGCTCGTTCTCGAAGCTGTCGCGGTGCTCGTGCAAGAAGGTCAGATGACGTTCCGTGTCGAATCCGTCCCACTTGCTCACCACAGACCATTCTGCACGACTCATCTTCAAAACAGCCTCTTCAAAGGAGCCGTAGCTCGCCATGATTTCCTCGGGCGAACGGGGCTCGTCGTATTGAACCTGTCCAAACGTTGTCAGGGAGCTAAACAGCGTCACCAGAGCGAAGGACGCCAACAGGGGGCGTTGGGAAACGGAGTATCGGATCATGGATTCAGGCAGTAGGTTGTGAACAGAACGCATGCCGCGTCATCAAACGTTGCGTACGTCGGGCGCGCTAAGATAACAAAGTCGGGAGGGGCGGTGATTCCCGAAGTACCTTTGCACGTGCAATCGGTGACCTGAGGTACGCATGATTGGACGACATCGACGGAACTTTCAGACATGAAGAACATTCGCAACTTCTGCATCATTGCCCACATTGACCACGGCAAGAGCACTTTGGCCGACCGGCTGCTCCAGACGACGGGCACCATCTCGGACCGCGAGTTGCAAGCCCAAACGCTCGACGACATGGACCTCGAGCGCGAGCGTGGCATCACCATCAAGAGCCACGCCATCCAGATGAAGTACAAGGGGAAAGACGGGGAGGACTATGTGCTCAACCTGATTGACACCCCGGGCCACGTGGACTTCAGCTACGAGGTGTCTCGCTCAATCGCGGCGTGCGAAGGCGCACTGCTCATTGTGGATGCGACCCAGGGCATCGAAGCCCAAACCATCAGCAACCTCTACCTCGCCCTCGAACACGACCTCGAGATCATTCCGGTCCTCAACAAAATGGACCTCGATTCTGCAGACCCCGAAGTCGTGGGCGAACAAATCGTTGACCTCATCGGCTGCGACATGGCCGACATCCTCCCCGCCTCTGGAAAAACCGGCTTGGGGGTCGACGCCATTCTCGAAGCGATTGTCGACCGCGTTCCCACACCCAAAGGAGACGACAAAGAGCCGTTGCAGGCCATGATTTTTGACTCTGTCTTCAACAGCTTCCGCGGCATCATTGCCTACTTCCGCGTGTTGAACGGCACCATCAAAAAGGGCGACAAGGTCAAATTCATGGCGACCGGCCGCGAGTACGACGCCGATGAAATCGGCACCCT
>JBMZAL010000013.1:0-8189 GCA_049611325.1 Flavobacteriales bacterium | reverse complement strand
AGGTCAAATTCATGGCGACCGGCCGCGAGTACGACGCCGATGAAATCGGTACCCTTGGACTCGACCTCGTTCCCCAAAAGCAACTTGCCGCGGGGGATGTGGGCTACATCATCTCTGGCATCAAGAACGCGAAAGAGGTCAAGGTTGGGGACACCCTGACGTCCAAGGAGCAGCCCTGCTCCGACGCGGTCAAAGGGTTCGAGGATGTCAAGCCCATGGTCTTCGCCGGCATTTACCCTGTCGACACCGAGGACTACGAGGAGCTGCGCGCCTCCATGGAAAAGCTCCAGTTGAACGACGCCTCGCTCGTGTTTGAGCCGGAGAGTTCTGCCGCGCTCGGGTTTGGCTTCCGCTGCGGATTCCTCGGCATGTTGCACATGGAAATCATCCAAGAACGCCTCGAGCGGGAGTTCAACATGACGGTCATCACCACGGTGCCCAACGTGGGATACAAGGCGTACACCAAGAAAGGCGAGAAACTCGAAATCATGAACCCGAGTGACCTGCCGGACGCCAACCACCTCGACTACGTGGAGGAGCCGTTCATCAAAGCGCAAATCATCACCAAAAGCGAATACGTCGGCCCTGTGATGAGCTTGTGCATCGAGAAGCGTGGCATCTTGTCCAACCAGGTGTACCTCACCTCCGACCGCGTCGAGCTGACGTTCAGCATGCCCCTCGGTGAAATCGTCTTCGACTTCTACGACAAGCTGAAGACCATCTCACGCGGATACGCTTCATTCGACTACTTCCCCGACGGCTACAAGCAGAGCAACTTGGTCAAGATGGACATCCTGCTCAACGGCGACCAAGTGGACGCCCTGAGTGCACTCATCCACCGCGACCACGCCCACAACCTGGGCAAAAAGATTTGCATCAAGCTGAAAGAGCTCATCCCTCGCCAGCAATTCATGATCGCCTTGCAGGCGGCCATTGGCGCAAAAATCATTGCCCGTGAGACCATCTCGGCAGTGCGGAAAGACGTGACGGCGAAGTGCTACGGGGGTGACATCACGCGGAAGCGGAAGCTCTTGGAGAAGCAGAAGAAGGGAAAGAAACGAATGCGCCAAATCGGCACCGTGGAAGTGCCTCAATCCGCGTTCCTCGCGGTGCTCAAGCTGGACTGACCTCCTTTCGGGGGGCCTCTTCGCCTGCCGCGTTTTTGTTCGCGAGCTGGCCGCATGCCGCATCGATGTCCTTGCCCCGAGAGCGACGCACGTTGACAATCAAATTGCGGTCTTCGAGCAGGGCGACGAAATCGTCCAAACGCTCTGGCGTGGTCTGCTGAAACTCCCCGTCGTCGATGGGGTTGTACTCAATCAAATTGATTTTGCAAGGGATGTGCTTGCAGAACTGCGCCAATTCACGGGCGTCTTCGAGGCCGTCGTTGAAATCCTTGAACACGATGAATTCGAAGGTGGGTCGCGTGCCGGTCTTGTCCACAAAATGACGCAACGCCTCCGCCAAGACCGCCAAATTGTTGGTCTCGTTGATGGCCATGATGTGGTTGCGCTTGGCATCGTTGGCCGCATGAAGGCTGAGTGCCAAGTTGAACTTGACTTCGTCGTCTCCCAGGCGCTTGATGGCCTTGGCAATGCCTGCCGTGGACACCGTGATGCGCTTGGGTGACATGGCGAGTCCCGGCGTCCCTGTGATCCGCTCCACGGACTCGATGACGTTGCGGTAATTCAGCAGCGGTTCACCCATGCCCATGTAGACGATGTTGGACAAGCCTTTGTCGTATTGCTGATGTGCAAGGGTATTGAGCATCTGCACTTGGTCGTACATCTCCCCGGCCGTCAGGTTCTTCAAGAGTTTGAGTCGTCCCGTCGCGCAAAACTTGCAGGCCAGGCTACACCCCACTTGGGAGCTGATGCAGGCCGTGAGTCGCTTGGTGGTGGGAATCAACACCCCCTCGACCACGCGGTGGGCGTCGCCGTCGATTTGGAAGGCGCACTTGACAGTGCCGTCTTTGCTGTGCTGCGCTTCCACTTGGTCGATGCGGCGGAGGGTGAACGATTCCTCGAGCTTGGACCTCAAGCCCTTGCCCAACGACGTCATTTCCTCAAACGAACCCGCTGCGTGGGTCCACAGCCATTCCGACACCTGCTTGGTGCGAAAAGGCTTCTCGCCCATCTCCACCAAGGCTTGGGTCAATTCCGCTTGCGAGAGCGATCGGATGTCAGGAAGGCCTTGAGACATGTCTGCAAAGATAGCCCCTGCATGTGCGGCAAGACATTCACGCCGACATGAGCAAGGACAACCGTTGTTTCAGCGCCTCGCGTTTTCTCACCGCCATGGGCACCACCGCACCCGTGTCCAGGACCACGGTGTTGTCGCGGTAATTGCACGCCTCCACCCGATGCAGTTGAACCAAGTGGCTGTTGTGCGGCCTGAAAAACATCTCGTTGTTCAACATCTCTTCCACGCGCTTGAGGTTTTTGCTCATCGTGATTCGACGACCATTGGCAAGATGCAGGGTGGTGTAGCTCCCTTCCGCTTCCACGTGCACGATGTCCTTGTGACGCACAAAGTGACGCTTTCCCGAGGTGAGAATTTCCAGCCTGCGCGTGGCCGGAGACAAGGCGCCCTTCCCGGGCGCCCGATGGTGGTAGAAGTGCAACAAGATGCGTCGTGCGCACGCCTGCAAATCGTCTCGGTTGATGGGCTTCAAGAGGTAATCAAAGGCCTGTTTTCGAAGCGCTTCTACCGCGTACCGATCGTATGCCGTGGTGAACACGAGGTAAAAGTCTCGGTCCGACAACGCCTCCAACAACTCAAGGCCTGAACGATGCGGCATGTGGATGTCCATGAACACCACATCCGGTGCCAGGTCCTGAATCATGCGCTCCGCCTCTTTGGCCCCTGTGGCCGTTTGAATGACCGAAATCGAGGGACAAATCCGCTCGAGCTGTCGGCAAAGAAGGTCCCGGCAGTGGGGCTCGTCGTCCACCACCAAAGCGTGAAGTTGTCGTAGCATGTGCGTAAGGTTTCCACCCAAGAAAATGGGTGCATGGCCTTGCCGCCTGTGCCTGTTTGCAAGCGTAGTGCCTCCGTTTATAAACGACGGGGCTTATGTGAAATCTGCGTGGGGCGGCCGTCAGAGCATGGCCCGCGCCATCTCGACCACCTCGTACGAGGCCACCGGCAAGTGACGCTTCTTCTCTTTGGATTTGGCGTAACCGGTACGCACCACGACAAGGTCGAGGGCGGGGACGCTGATGACCATTTGGCCCCGAAGGCCTTCCATCATGGAGAACGCCAAACCGTCGTCCGTCCGGCCCAGCCAAATTTGGTACCCGTAGAAATCGGCATCCACCTCGTCGGTGAACGCGTTCTGCGGGGTGATCATGCGGGTCACAAAGGCCTTGTCGAGAAGTTGCTCGCCCTTCCACGCTCCGGAATCGAGGAGCATTTGACCAAACCGTGCGTAGTCCCGGGTGGTCGCGTAGTACTGGGCGAAAGCGCGCTCCACCGCCCCGTCCTCGGGGTTGCCATCCAACCCCCAAAACGCATCGTGCTCCGCCCCCATTTGCTCCCACAGGCCGTTGGCGATGTCCATGCTCAGGCTGCCTTCCCTCACCGCGTCAAGCATCTCGGCGAGCAACATGGTGTTGCCTCCTTGGTATTCAAACAGCGTGCCCGGCTCGCCCGACACGCGGTAGGGTTCGAGCAACGTGCGGTTGTCGTCGCGATAGTAGGCCTTGGCTTGGAAGCCGAAGGGATCCTTGTAGCTCTCGCCAAACGGAATGTGGCTTCGCATCTGCAGGACTTCTTGCACCGTCAGCCCGGCGTCCATGCCTTCCGCAAAACGGGGAATGTACGTGGCCAGCGGGGCCTCTTCGTCCACCAACCCTTGGCCCACCGCCAAGCCAACGGCCATCGCGGTGATGGACTTCACCATCGAAAACGAGTTGGTCAGGGTCGTGGCGTCGTGTCCTCGGAAGTAGGATTCGTGCACCAAACTGTCGTGTTGGATGACCAGAAAGCTCGCAGACTTGTGTTCCTCATGCCACGCCTGGGCTTCCTCGGAGAGGACAGCCTTGCCCCACAACGGCCCTTCGGGCCAAGGTTGCGGGTTGGAGGACGCGGGGATGGTGCGGACGTGGTCACGGAAGTCGAGGTCGTCGATTTGGGCATTTTCCCATCCGCGCAGCCACGTTTCACGGATGCCTCCCCACAGGTAATCGTGGTTTGTCAAGTAAGACAAGGCAACGACGGCCAACAAGGACCCTCCCACAATGCGAACAACGTTTCTCATGAGATTGATTTCAGGCGCAAGGTCGGCACATTGGCCTCAACGCACTTCACGCCATTCAAACAACGCAGCCAGGTGCCGCGTCATGTGGCTTTTGACCTCCTCGACGTCCACGGGGGCGCCCGTTTCACGCGCAAGGGACGTGACGCCGCGGTCAGAGATGCCGCAGGGCACGATGAGGTTGAAGAAGTCCAAATCTGTGTTCACGTTCAGCGCCAAACCGTGCATGGTCACCCACCGGCTGCACTTGACCCCAAACGCGCAAATCTTCCGGGCGGCTGCCCCCGATTCAGGGTCGATCCACACACCCGTCAACCCGTCAATGCGGCCGGCTTTCACGCCGTATTCCGCGCACGTCCGGATGACCGCCTCCTCGAGAAAGCGGAGGTATTTGTGGATGTCTGTGAAGAATTGATCGAGGTCCAAAATGGGGTACCCCACAAGCTGTCCCGGTCCGTGGTACGTGATGTCGCCACCGCGGTTGATGGGGTAGTACTGCACCCCGAGTTCCTTCAACCGCTCAGGGGGAGCCACCACGTTTGCCGCGGCACCGCTCTTGCCCAAGGTCAGGACGTGCGGGTGCTCCACCCACAGCATCTGCGACTCAGGCAACGCCAAATCGCGATCGCCCTCCGGTCCGGGCTTGGTGGTGGACAATCCGGCATTGCGTCGGGTGATTTTGGCCTTCACCATGCCCTGGAAAATCTCCTCTTGAAGATCCCAACACGGCTTGTAATCCATGCGACCGAGGTCGCGCACCCGAACCCCCTTGATCATGCTTGACCGGAGAGGGTGTTCTTCAAATGGTCAATGAAACGGATGTCCACGGGGTCCACGTCGGCGCGTTCCGCCAACACCAGCGACATCCAATCGCCCACCCAAACCGCATCCAACAGGCGTGCCCACGGCGTGTCGCCGTCGGGCTCCACTTCAATGACGTCGGCCCCTTGGTCTTGGAAGATCTTGGCGGTGATGTCCATGCGCAACTGGGTGCGTGCGTGGTCGTCGGGCGTCCTGAGGAGCACCGCCACGCAGGCCTCATCACCAGACTCCCAACCCACCAATTCGTTGTGATTCATCTCGGGAAACACCTCCACGTTGGCGAGCAGTTTGCTGTTTTCGTTCAGCTGCTGGCGCCACCTCATGAGCAAGGACCGCATGGGGGTGTCTCCGTAGAGGTAGATCTTCTTGCCTTCCACGGCTTTCGCCAACGCCTCCCCACGCTCTGCGCAAGAAGGGCCATCCAGTTGCGACACGCCTTGCTGAAGGGCTTGCCAAGACGCGTCGGGCAACACGTCGAAGGCGTGCAACAGTGCGCAGAGGCCCAAGAAAGAACGGCCAAACTGAGAGCGAGGCGGGTTGCCACCGGGCATCTGTACCACGGGCCAACCTCCTTCGTCGGCACGCGCGCCGAGCGCGCCTCCGGACGTCACCGCCGCAAGGGTGCATCCGCGACGCTCAGCCTCGTTCAAGGCCGCCAATGTTTCCTCGGTGTTTCCCGAATAGCTCGACGCCACCACGAGGCAGTCGGCGTCCACCCAACCGGGAAGGACTTGGTCCGACACCGCCTGCACAGGCGCGGGACTCGTGGCGCGGACCATGTCGGCCAGCACCGCACCTCCAATGCCGCTGCCTCCCATCCCCAACACCGCCACGCCGCGGAACGACTTGCGGTCTGCAGGGGCGCGCATCACGGACACCTTGAGGGCTTCCGCCATTTGGGCACCCAAGCCCTCAATCAGCTGGCGCATGGAGATGTTTGGCTCTGTCATGACTCAAAGGTCGTTCAGACTCCCTTCATTTGGTACGCAAAGCCCAAACGCAACCAACGGCCGGGCTGGGCCACATTGCCGAGGTCCACGTAATCCAAATCCAAGGCATTGTCCACGCGCAAGTAGGCGCGGAAAGCGTCGGCGGCAAAGTGACGGCTCAAGGTCAGAGACACGAGTGAGAACGGGTCGTACTCCACTTCCTGTCCGGTTTCGCCACTGACGTAACCGCCCAAGCGATCTTGGTGGCTCCAGCGCGCATCGAGGAGGAAATCCCCGGCCAGCGTGAGGCCGACGGAGGCGTCGATTTTGGTCTTCAACCCGTCCAACACGTAGTTGCTTTCAAACCCGGCACTCGTCTCGCTCGCTTCCATTGTCGTGAACCCCAATCGCGCGTAACGCACCTGCCAATCCCCGCTCCGCGGTTGGGTTGGCGTCACATTCACGACCGTTTCAAGCCCAGTGAATGTCACCTCGCGAAGGTTGATCGCGAAGGTGGTGTCGCTGCCGTTGGGGCGCGCCCAATCGATCAAGTCATGCCCTTGGCGATGGTAAAGCGCCTGTTCAAACTGCACGGCGTAGTCCCCGCCATTGCCCAAGCTCAAACGCACCCCCGCTTCCACGTGGTCGGCCCAC
This sequence comes from Flavobacteriales bacterium, assembly GCA_049611325.1. Taxonomy (GTDB): domain Bacteria; phylum Bacteroidota; class Bacteroidia; order Flavobacteriales_D; family Sanyastnellaceae; genus UBA11663. The sequence goes on along the minus strand of JBMZAL010000013.1, from coordinate 1,526 downwards.
TCCGATTGCAACTCGCGGCTGCCCTGGGCGCCGCCCACACGGTAGTAGAGGTCCGTGTAGGACGGGTGACGCACCGAACGGTTGGCCGACGCAAACAAAATGGACGAACCGTCCCCTGCCATGTCCAACGCAAGCTCTGCGCCCGGCACAAAGCGCGACCCAAACATCGAGTTGAAGTTCCAAGCAGCTGTCGCAGACAATGCAAAACGACCCACCTCTGCGCGGTGTCCCACCGCCACGTCCGTGTTCAAACGAACGTCGCCGAGTTGATACACCGACTCAGCATCCTCGTCGCCAAGGCTGTCCACGCCCAGCACATTGCTCTTGATGAATTCGCGACGGACGTCGGCCGACACAAAGGTCTCGCCCAGCGAAGACGCGTAACGCGCCACGTACCGTCCACCGGTGGTGTGGCTGATGTGGTTGTTGGGGGCGCTGTACCAGCTGGCCGCCGTGTCCACCCCAAACACCAAGAATCCATCGTCAGTGCGAACGTAGAAGTCCTCGTGCTCACGGTAGAGTTGGAACTCGTCGACGTGGGTCCGGTGGTGCAGGGCCGCTTCAATGGCCAGGTTGTCCCACGCCTTGGTGTAGACCGCTTGGCCTTGGATGGTTTGGGTTTCCTCGTACTGGTACGGGAAGGCGGAGGTGTAGAAGTTGAGGGCGCCAAACGCCTTGCCCGCATACCCCACGCTCGTGCGCAACGACCCCCAGTCGCCTGCCAACCAGCCGGCGTAACGGGCGCGCAGAATGGAGGCATCCGTGTTGGTGCCCGATCCCAAAGTGCCGTTGGTCCCTGTGCGGCTCGCCGAAATGCGGTGCCGCGCCAGCGTGCCCGTGGCCGTCTTAAGGTCAGACCCAAAATCGTGGGTCACCTTGGCCCGCATCCACGCGTTGGAACCGCTTTCTGCCACCAGCAATGTTCCGTCCTGCGTGGCAGGTCCCGCGGTCAATGCCACCGCCCCGGTCATCGCACCCGTTCCAAGGGCGCTCGATGCGCCACCACGGAGCACCTCGACCCGGGTCAAATCCTCGGGGTCCACCGGCAAGTCCATCAAGTGATGGCCCGTATGCGGGGCGCTCCAGCGCACGCCGTCCACCCACAAGGCGGTTTGTTCGAAGGTGCCGCCACGCACACTCAAATCGGTTTGAATGCCGATGGGGCCACGTGAACGGACGTCGATGCCAGGCACCGTTTCCAGAACATCGGCCAACGAGGGTGCGCCTGTCTGCGCGGCTTCTTCCGCACCAATGACGGCCAAGGCCCGAGGGGCCAACTCTGGCGTGACTGAGGAGAAGCCGCCTGTGACAGCCGCAGGCTTCAACGCGGTGGTGTCCACGGTCATGGCCGACTGCGCGTTCATGCCACCGGCAAACACGGCGCCCAGCGCGCACGCCACGAGGAGAAAGAGGTTGGATCGTTTCATGGAGAATCGTTTGTGTTCGCGCGCTTTGTCCGCACTTGAACGCCACAAACCTAGGGTGCCATCGTGCCCCTTTGCACCCCCACCCGCCGTACATTTGAA
>JBMZAL010000012.1:7487-14398 GCA_049611325.1 Flavobacteriales bacterium | reverse complement strand
GACATTCAACGTCACGGGCAGCGAGGCCACGTTGATGCTGAAGCGTCCATCAAAGTCGGTCATCACCCCTTGGGAAGTGCCGTCGACCATGACGCTTGCGGAAAACATCGGTTCCCCCGTGTCTCCATCCTTGACAAAACCAACAAGGGTGGATTGCGCCACCATCGCAGTGGACATCAGCCAAATGAACGCCATCCATCCGGTCTTTCCAGCGAACGAATTGGCAGTGGCCTGGGGCTTCAAAAGGGCTTCTACAAAGCGCATGTGTGCAGGTTTGGAGTTGCAAGATGCGCAAAGTCCAAGCTTCCCTCCTGCCCCTGGGAAGAAGGTTGTCCACCGGACACAACGTCAAGTTGTGTGGAAATCAGCCCTCTTGCGCCACAATCCCCCAGGACTCTGCGGGATCCAGCGCGATGTCCACGCGATCGCCAGGACGCAGTTTTCTTCGGCGACGGCTTTCTTCCTCGCCGTTGACCTGGATGAATCCATCGTCCACCAACATCTTCGCTTCGCCCCCTGTGGCCGCAATGCCCGTGGCCTTCAAAAACTGAAGCAAGTCGATGTATTCCGTGTGAATCGGAAAGGTGGAATCAGACATCAGCGCAGGGATGGGTAACTGGAAGGGTCCACCTCACGCAGCACGTTGTAGGCCGTCTCCACAATGTCTTCCACGCTCGGCTTGGAGAAGTAATCCCCGTCGCTGCCGTAGGCCGGGAGGTGTGGTTTGGCCGCCAGCGTCTTGGCTTGTCCATCCAAGAAGCGCCACGCGCCCTGACGGTTCAACACCTCGTCAAGAAGGTAGGCCGAAGCCCCCCCAGACACGTCTTCATCCACGACCAGAAGTCGATTGGTCTTCTCCACCGACTTGGCCACAGCGCCTTCCAGGTCGAAGGGCAACAGGGTTTGGGCGTCCATCAATTCCACTTCGATGCCCATCTCCGACAGGCGTTCGCATGCCTCTTGGGCGAGGTGCAGGGTGGAACCGTAGCTGAGCATGGTGAGGTCGTCGCCCTCACGAAGGGTTTCAGTCACGCCCAACGGAACACGGAACGCGTCGATGTTGTTGGGAAGCGGCTCCTTCTTCCGATACCCGTTCAAGCACTCCACGACCAACGCGGGTTCCTCAGCTTCGAGGAGCGTGTTGTACATGCCGGCTGCTTGGGTCATGTTGCGCGGCACACACACGTGCATGCCTCGGATGGAGTGAATGATGGCGCCCATCGGTGAGCCGCTGTGCCAAATGCCTTCCAAACGGTGGCCACGGGTGCGGACGATGAGCGGCGCTTTTTGGCCACCCGCCGTGCGATACCGCACCGAGGCGAGGTCGTCGCGCATGATTTGCAAGGCGTAATAGAGGTAGTCCAGGTACTGGATTTCTGCAATGGGGCGAAGGCCGCGCATGGCCATGCCAATGCCCTGGCCCAGAATGGTGCATTCGCGGATGCCCGTGTCGCTGACGCGAATCTCCCCAAACTTTTCCTGCATGCCTTCCATCACCTGGTTCACGCCACCGATGCCGCCGGTGTCTTCCCCAAACGTCAAGACGCGTGGGTCTCGGCTGAACATCGCCTCAAAGTTGTGTTGAAGGATTTGGCGGCCGTCGAGCTCTTCTGGCTGGGCGTCGTAGGTGGCCGGAATGGCCTCGACGCGCAAGGCACTGTCGGACTCGTCGCTGTAGAGGGTGCTGCTGTAGCGCTTGTCGTTGTCACGGTCAAACGCCTCCAACCAGCGCCCCAACGCCTCGCGCTGCGGCGTGTCGTCTCCCGCCGTGTCAGCCAAGGTGCGTCGGACGGACTGGGCCACTTCGGCCCGGCCGGCATCGCCGTTGCCTCGCAGCGCCTCGGCGCGGGACGCGTCGAGCGGCTCCAACAGGTCGGCCGCCGACATGCGCTCCTCGTCCAACGCGGCGCGGAACGCCGCCCACGCTTCTTTTTGCTGGGCGCGAACGTCCTTCTTGGCCTCCTTTCGAATGGCGTCCAACTCTTCTTGGCTGGCTGCGCCTTCCTTCACGAGGAATTCCGCCATTTGACGGATGCAATCGTACTCTGCCGCCCACACCAAGCGCTCTTCCGTCTTGTACCGCTCGTGCGATCCAGACGTGCTGTGCCCTTGGGGCTGGGTGACTTCTTCCACGTGAACCAACACGGGAACGTGTTCTTCTCGGCAGCGCTGCGCCGCGTCTTCGTAGGTCGCCACGAGGTTGGGGTAATCCCACCCTTTGACCCTATAAATGACCAAACCGTTGGAGGCTTCTTCACGTTGGAATCCAGACAAGGCTGTGGAAATGCTCTCTTTCACCGTCTGGTATTTCTTGGGCACCGAGATGCCGTACCCATCGTCCCACACACTCATGAGCATGGGCACTTCGAGCACGCATGCCGCATTCATGGATTCCCAAAACAACCCCTCGGACGTGCTCGCATCGCCGATGGTGCCCACGGCGATTTCGTTGCCGCCGTCGGTGAAGGTGGCCATGCTTGCGGCAAGCTCGGGAAGGGCACGGAACACCTTGCTGGCCTGGGCCAGTCCGACCAGTCGCGGCATTTGGCCACCGGTGGGGCTGATGTCCGCAGAACTGTTGAAGTCCGACATCAAATCCTTCCACGATCCGTCCTCGTTCAACGTACGGGTGGCGAAGTGCCCGCCCATCTGACGCCCCCCAGAGGTGGGGTCTGCGGCCACATCTGCATGGGCATACAACGCCGCGAAGTACTGCTGCACGTTCAAGAGGCCGCGGGCCATCATGAAGGTTTGGTCTCGGTAGTAACCCGAGCGCCAGTCCCCTGCGCGCACCACCTTCGCCAAGGCCACCTGGGCCATCTCCTTGCCGTCTCCAAAAATGCCAAACTTGGCTTTTCCTGTGAGCACCTCTTTGCGGCCGAGAAGCGAGGCTTCACGGCTGACGCACATCAATTTGTAGTCGGAGAGCAACGCTTCTCGGAAGCCTTGCACATCTTGGGTCGTCGGAGTGGTGGAAGTTGCCGCCATGTGAGCACAAAAATACACAGGTCCCCTCCCCGCACCCCTTCAGAGGTTCACGGCTTGACAATCAAAATGTTAAGAAGCTGAGTATGCCACCGCGATGCGCGCGCCGATGCGTGCATTGTGCTTGACGAGGGCCACATTGGCCGCGAGGCTTTTGCCTTCGGTCGAATCTGCAATGTGCTTGAGCAAAAACGGGGTCAGCGCTTTGCCCTCCACCCCTTGACTTTGGGCCTCACGCAAGGCCTGCTCGGTGGCTGCTGCAGCGTCAAAACCCATGTCTTCGGGCACCGGATTCGCCACCAACAGCCCCCCTTCCAATCCAAGGCCCCACTTGGCCTTCATGATTGATGCCACCTCCGCGGGGGTGTCGGTACGGTGCGCCACCGCCAAACCGCTCTTGGGTGTGAAGAAGGCCGGGAACTCATCGGTGTCGTAGCCCAACACTGTGATGCCCTTGGTCTCGAGAACCTCAAGCGTTTTGGGCAAGTCAAGGATGGACTTCGCTCCGGCACTGACCACGGTCACGTCATGACGGGCCAACTCATCGAGGTCTGCGCTGATGTCCCACGTGTCGGCCACGCCGCGGTGCACGCCGCCAATGCCCCCAGTGACAAAGACAGGGATGCCGGCCAATCCCGCCCCAATGAGCGTGCCGCTGACGGTGGTGGCCCCGAGCATGCCTTTGGCCAGCACCACGGGCATGTCCCGCCGAGAGACCTTGGCCACGCCAGGCTCTGAGGCGAGGCGCTCCAAGGTGGCTGCGTCGCATCCCACTTGCACTGCGCCATCGACCACAGCCACCGTGGCAGGCACGGCCCCTTCCTCACGAACAATGGCCTCGACCGCTTGGGCCGTCTCCAAATTGGCGGGGTATGGCATGCCGTGGGCCACAATCGTGGACTCCAACGCCACCACAGGTCGGCCTTCGTTCAAGGCGTCTTGAACCTCAGGCAACACCCGAATCAACGAAGGGTCAATGCTCATTGAAAGTGGGGGTTGTGAAGCATCGGGTTGGCCTGGTTGATGGCCTTCCAAATGGCGTCTTTGAGGGGCTGCAATCCTTTTTGGGCCACGCTGCTGAAAAACAGCGGAGGCGTCTCAAGGTGCTGGGCAAGCTCCTGTCGCAGCTCGCGCTCCAACTCGTCGTCCAGCATGTCGCTCTTGCTGATGGCCAAAATGTGCTGCTTGTCCATCAACTCCGGGTTGTACTTCTCCAACTCCCCGCGCAACGTCTTGTACTCGGCCGGAATGTCGTCCGCGTCGGCGGGCACAAGGAAGAGCAAGACAGGGTTGCGTTCGATGTGTCGCAGGAACCGCAGTCCGAGTCCCTTGCCTTCCGCGGCACCTTCAATGATGCCCGGAATGTCCGCCATCACAAAGCTCTTTTCATCGCGGTACGAGACCATGCCGAGGTTGGGGCGAAGGGTGGTGAACGGGTAGTCGGCGATTTCCGGCTTGGCGGCACTGACCACACTGAGAAGCGTGGACTTGCCGGCATTGGGGAAGCCCACCAACCCCACGTCGGCGAGCAACTTCAATTCGACAATTTTCCACTCTTCAAGACCGTCTTCACCAGGCTGGGCGTAGCGCGGGGCTTGGTTGGTGGGCGACTTGAAATGGTCGTTCCCCAGGCCGCCACGCCCGCCGGGGGTGGCGATGATTTCCTGACCGTCTTCCGTAATCTCTGCTTGGACCTCTCCCGTTTCCGCGTCTTTGACGAGGGTGCCGAGGGGAACTTCAATGATGGCGTCCTTGCCGTCTGCGCCGTGGCGACGGTTGCCGGAACCTGCTTCGCCGTGGGCGGCGATGACGTGTCGCTGGTATTTGAGGTGCAGGAGCGTCCAAAGCTGGCTGTTCCCGCGAATGACCACGTGACCGCCACGGCCGCCATCTCCGCCGTCCGGACCGCCCTTTGAGGTGGTCTTGTCGCGGTGCATGTGTGTTGACCCCTGTCCGCCCTTTCCAGAGCGGCAGCAGATTTTGACGTAGTCAACGAAGTTTTGGCTGGCCATGAGATGGCTTCAGAGAAAGGTGAGTCAGACGCCGATGGCGGCTGTGAGTCGTCCGGTGATGTCCTCGATGGACCCGACCCCGTCAATGCCTTGGTACTTGCCCGCGGTACGGTAATGGTCGGCGACGGGGGCCGTCTCGTCGTTGTAAACGTCGATGCGCTTTTGGATCACCGCAGGGTCGGCGTCGTCGGCGCGGCCCGAGGTGGCTGCACGGGCAAGCAAGCGCGTCTTGAGTTCCTCTTCAGGAACCTCAAGGGCGAGCATGGAGGCGATGGTTTGGCCTTTGCCTTCGAGGAAGGCATCCAAAGCGCCAGCCTGGGCCGTGGTGCGGGGAAAGCCGTCGAAAATGAAGCCAGCCGCATCGGGGTGCTTGTTGACCTCCGACTCCAGCATCTTGATGGTCACATCGTCGGGCACGAGCTGGCCTTGATCCATGTAGCTCTTGGCCAATTGGCCCAGCTCTGTCTCCCCTTTGATGTTGGCGCGGAAGATGTCTCCCGTGCTCAGGTGCACCAAGTTGTAGTGGTCGACGAGGAAGGCGCTTTGGGTGCCTTTCCCCGCACCCGGAGGGCCAAACAAAATCAAGTTGCGCATCGCTCTGTTCCTTTCGTGAATTCTTTCGTGAAAACGCGAAGATAGGGAATGCTTTGAGGCAGTACCTTCGCGGCATGAAGTACGACGTGATTGTTCTTGGAAGCGGACCCGGCGGATATGTGACCGCCATCCGCGCATCGCAATTGGGTTTGAAAACCGCAGTCGTGGAGCGCGAGGCGCTCGGCGGCATTTGTTTGAACTGGGGGTGCATCCCCACGAAGGCGCTGTTGAAGAGCGCCAACGTGTTTGAATACATCGAACACGCAGAGGACTACGGCATCAGTGTGGCTGCCCCCAAGGCCGACTTCGGCGGCATGGTGAAGCGCAGCCGAGGCGTGGCAGACGGCATGAGCAAAGGCGTCACGTTCCTCATGAAGAAGAACAACATCGATGTGATCATGGGCGACGGCAAGTTGTTGCCCGGCAAGAAGCTCGAAGTGACGGCCGCTGATGGCGCGAAGTCCACCCTCGAAGCCAACCACATCATCATCGCCACAGGCGCGCGCTCTCGTCAGCTCCCTTCCATGCCGCAGGACGGCGAAAAGATCATTGGCTACCGCGAAGCCATGACCTTGAAGAAGCAGCCCAAGAAAATGGTGGTCGTCGGTTCCGGCGCCATCGGTGTGGAGTTCGCCTACTTCTACAACGCCATCGGCACCGAGGTGACCGTGGTGGAATACGTGGACCGCATTGTGCCCGTGGAAGACAAGGAAGTCTCCAAGCAGCTCGAGCGCACCTTCAAGAAGGCCGGCATCAACATCATGACCAACTCGGAAGTCACCGGCGTCGACGCCTCTGGCAAAGGGTGCAAGGTCACGGTGAAGACCAAGAAAGGCGAAGAAACCCTCGAGTGCGACGTCGTACTCAGCGCGGCAGGTGTCGTGTCCAACATTGAAAACATCGGCCTCGAAGAGTGCGGCATCGTGCACGACCGCGGCAAGATTGTCGTGGACGACTACTACGCCACCAACATCCCCGGCTACTACGCCATCGGCGACTGCGTTCCTGGTCCCGCCCTCGCCCACGTGGCGTCGGCCGAAGGCATCACCTGTGTCGAGAAGATTGCAGGACACAGCCCCGAGCCCATCGACTACGGCAACATTCCTGGATGCACATACTGCTTCCCCGAAGTGGCGAGCGTCGGCATGACAGAAGACGCCGCAAAGGAAGCAGGCCACGAGATCAAGGTGGGCAAGTTCCCCTTCTCTGCCTCAGGCAAGGCGAGCGCTTCCGGACACAAGGACGGATTTGTGAAGCTCATCTTCGACGCCAAATACGGCGAGCTCCTCGGCGGCCACATGATTGGCGCCAACGTGACGG
>JBMZAL010000012.1:0-7477 GCA_049611325.1 Flavobacteriales bacterium | reverse complement strand
TTGCGCAAGCTCGAGACCACCGGTCACGAACTCATCAAGACCATCCACCCGCACCCCACCCTGAGTGAGGCGGTGATGGAAGCGGCAGCGGCTGCATACGACGAGGTGATCCACCTCTGAGTTCTTTCATCCTTGCGCCATACGCAGATTGCAACAAGGCACGCCGGTTGGCGTGCCTTGTTTGTGTTGGAGCCTTTACCTTGCCCCAAAACCTCAACCATGTCACTGCGCGCCTCACTTTCACTCAGCCTGTTTTTGGGCCTTGCCGGCACCTGCTTCGGCCAATCCGTGGAATTGCTCACCACCTACACCCAGTCCCAGCTCGCGGCGACGGCAGCGGTGTTTGGGATTCCCAGCAATTCCTTCTCGGCGGACTACGACGTCAACGCCTATCGCGTCCTGTACGACATGCCTTACCTCGGGGACACCATCGAAGTGAGCGGCGCGCTGTTCGTGCCCCAAGGATTTGATGACCCTTGCGGAATGCCCATCCACCTCTACATGCACGGGACCATTTTCAAGCGCACCGATGCGCCGTCCTTCCTCAGCGTGGAAGGGTCCTTCGGCGGGCTCATGGCCACCTTGGGACAGCTGGTGTTGATGCCCGATTACGTGGGCCTCGGCACGAGTGAATTGATGCATCCCTACGTCCACGCCGAATCTGAATCGGACGCGGGCTTTTACTTAATGCGGGCGGCCGATGCGCTGTCCGAAGATTTGGGCTACACCTTGAATGGCCAAAACTTCGTTTCCGGCTACTCCCAGGGCGGCCACGCGGCGATGGCCTTGGCCCGGGACCTGACCACCACGGCCTACGGAGACGAATTCCCTCTGTCAGGTGCGGTGCCAGGCAGCGGTCCCTACGACATCAGCGGCACCCAGTTTCCCCAGACGTTTGAATTTGAATCCTACTCCAATCCTGCCTACCTCGCGTACAACGTGATCGGATGGAACAGCGTGTACGGCACCTTGTATGACGACTTGTCCGAAGTGTTCCAAGAGCCCTACGCCAGCACGATGCTCGATTTGTTCGACGGAACCCACGACGCGGCGACCATCAACAATGCCTGTCCGAGTACCTTGGAGGAATTCCTGCAGCCGGGTTTGGTCGAGGCAATCCAAAACGACCCCACCCATCCCTTCCACCTTGCCGCGCTGGACAACGACGTATACCAGTGGATTCCCGAAGCCCCCGTGGAGATGTACTACTGCACGCAAGACGAGCAGGTGTTCTACCAAAATGCACTGGTGGCCGACGCTTGGATGACTGAGAACGGGAGCACGATGCATTCGTCCACCAACCTCGGCGCTTACGACCACGGGCAGTGTGCAGGCCTGGCCATTTTTGGCGGCACGTTGTGGATCCAAGACCTGGTCGAAGCGTGTGCCACGGCCGTGACCGACACGGAGCTGGCGTCTTTGGTCGCCTACCCCAACCCTGCCACCGACGTGGTGAACCTTCGAGGCGTCCGCGCCCAATCGTCCTGGACGGTGCGCAGCATGTCTGGACAAGTCGTGCGTCGCGGCCAAGGCAGCCGCGTGGACTTGCAAGGTCTTTCAGAAGGTCTGTGGATGATTCAGGCCGAGGGCCACAAGCCCACGGTGCTGTCACTTGCAAAGTGATCGGCTAATCAGGGCTTGCGCAGCGTGATGTGCATGCAGCCGCCTTCGGGAATCACGTAAATGATGCCTGCCTTTTGGTAGCGGTTCAGCAACCGTTCCATCTCGCGGGTTGGCGTGCCACAGGAGGCGTCGTCGTCCATGCGGTCGACAAAGGCGATGTCGAACGAAGCGCCGTAGCTGTGCGTGCTCTGGCTGTTGGTCGCATTGAGGTTGCGGCGACGCAGACGGCGCTGTTGCTTGTCGGTTCGGGTGACGGAAGTGACACGAAAAACCGCACCCTCACTCGGCGTTCCTTGGAGCGCGTCGGCAAAGTCGTTGCCCATGTCCTTCAGCAATTGGTAGGTCTCGGGCAGAAGCCAGCCATGGCTGTGTGTCAAACGCGCGACCCGGTACCCACGCCCATCTTCGACTTCCACCAGCTTGCCGTTGCGCTTGCCTGCATTCAGTTCGATGTCGTTTTTGACAAAGAAACTGTTGGGCAGGGAGCGCGCCGCGCTTTGATGGGCCGTGTAGGGATTGCGGGGAACGCGCATCGTTTTCTTGCAGACGCTGCACGGAAGGATGGTCTTGTCGCGTTCCGTCTTGGCCTTGGGCTTGGGTTCTGGCTTGGGCTCAGGAGCAGTCTGAGGCTCGGGTTGTGGCTCGGGTGCTTGTTCCGGTGCGGGGCTCACGTCGCGGTCCAACATGCCAGTGTTTTCCTCCTCGGAGCTTTCCTCGTTGGCGGGCTGAGACGATTGGCGCAACAGCACGGGATGGGCTTCCTTCTTTTGAAGGGCCACGACGGGCTTGGGGTGGGTCAAGCGCGTGAACGCATCTTCCTCCGCCTCAGTTCCTCCCACCAACGCGACCATGCCGCTGGAACACCCAACCAAAATCAAGGCCACGAGGCCCAGGCGGTCCCACCGAATCATCTTGCGTGGGGCTTGCCCCGTGTTGTGCTCACTCATGGTCCGTGAAGTTCCGAGGCACAGACAAAGCTCAGAAGGGTGCATCGTTCCAAATTCCCACGCCGACTTGTTGAAACCCCTTTTCGTTCGGGGCGGGGCGCCCCCCTCTCCTTTGCATTTTGCAGTTCATGGCACAACTCGGCGCAAAGATTGAACACCCTTCCTACGGCGAAGGCGTCATTTTCAACCAAGACGGAGACTTTTGGCGTGTGTTTTTCAAAGACCACGGCGAAAAGGAATTCAACAAGGATTTCTCGGGATGGGACATCCTGGAAGAGGGCATGGACGCGGGCAGCGCCGGTTTGTCGGACATCACGACCGCGGTGGAACAGGTGTTTGAAGAGCACATGTACCGCATCGAGCAATACATCGAGCCCGCCCCGATCGAATTGGGCGACCGCTGGGAAGGCGGCATGTTGATCATGCAGCCTGAGGACGCAGATTTGCAAGCCAAAGAGGTGCCCATGGACACCTTCTTTCACAAGATTGTGATGGTGCGCGACCGCTTGCGGGTCATGGAACAGCAAATCAACGCCCAAGACAAATTGTCCGACGAGGACAAGGTCAACTTGCAGCAGTACGTCACGCGCATTTACGGCAGTTTGACCACGTTCAACGTGCTGTTCAAGTACAAGGAAGACCAGTTCAAAGGGGCGTCCAAAACCGGAGGAGAATGAGCATCTGGGGCCTCCTTGCGCGCCTGAACAAGGTGCTGCTACCGTCCATCCACAAGTCGCCTGATTTGACCCGCCTGAACGGATTCCAAAAGGCCATTGTGGGCTGGAAAATGTACGTGACCTACCGACACCTCGACACGCTCGAAGGCCGCGACCAAAGCCCCTTGGAGGGCGACAAACTCCCCCACTGACATGTCGGCCAAGGCGTCGTGGTTGCGCGTTATGGGACCGGGCATCATGTTCGCCTCCGCGTGCATTGGCGTTTCGCACTTGGTGCAGTCGACGCGGGCGGGCGCACTTGCGGGATTTGGACTGTTGTGGGCAATCCTCGCGGCGAACGCTGCGAAGTACCCCTTCTTTGAGTTTGGCAGTCGGTATGCGTCCGCCTCAGGAAAGTCGCTCATTGAGGGCTTTCGAACCCTGGGTCGCGGGGCGTCCTGGCTCTACCTCGGTTTGACCTTGGGTACGTGCTTCTTTGTCATGGCCGCGGTCGGGATGGTCACGGGCGCGTTCTTGGACAACCTGCTCGGCGTGTCGGCGCGCACGGGAACCTCCCTCACGTCGGAGGTGACGGTGGGGCTGTTTTTGGCATGCATCGGCTTGCTGTGGCTCGGAAAGTTCAACGCCTTGGACAAGGTCATCAAAGTACTGGCCTCGGTGCTGTTGGTGTCCACCGTGGTGGCAGTGACCCTGACGGTGTCCGCCCCACCTCCTGCCACAGTCGTTCCTGAAACGTGGTCGTGGACCACACCCACCGGGATGGCCTTTGTCATTGCGCTCATGGGCTGGATGCCCTCGGCCGTGGATTTGAGCACGTGGAACAGCTTCTGGACCCTTGAGCGCATTCGAACTTCAGGATACAAGCCCACGCTGAAGGAAACCCTCACGGAGTTCAATGCAGGCTACGTCATTTCCGTGGTGCTCGCCCTCGGGTTTCTGATCTTGGGAACCCTCCTGCTCCACCGCACCGAATCGACGTTGCCGGACGGAAGTGCCGCCTTCGCCTCGGGCATCGTCTCCCTGTATGCCAGGGCCATGGGAGATTGGAGCGCCCCGATCATGGGCGCAGCCGCCTTCAGCGCCATGTTCAGCACATGCATCACCGTGATGGACGGGTATGCCCGGAGCCTGGACCGGGCGTGGGCCGCAGCCACCCAAACCAACCGCCATCCCATGCGGCATCGCTTCGCCTTGGTTCTGGTCGCCCTCGGAGGCCTGCTCGTCGTGTTGGCTTTCCGAGGTCAGCTCAAAACCCTGGTCGACCTGGCCACCACGCTGTCGTTTTTGGTGGCCCCGGTGATCGCGTTTTGGAACCTGCGGCTGGTCACCCGGGACGATTTTCCGGCCGAAGCCAAGCCCGGCCGCGCCCTTCAAGCTTGGGCTTGGCTCGGTCTCCTGTTTTTGACGGCCTTCAGCGCCGTGTACGTGTGGGTGATGTTCAGCGCGTGACCCGCGCCGCCACTTGCCCCATCAGATAGAGCATCTCGGTTCCGATTTGCCCGAGCCGGGCGTCGTAGGTCGCCGCCTCCGCATCCGTGCCGTCGCTGACCTTGGGGTCGACGTAGGGTATGGCGAAGCGGGCGTCCGCGCCGTAAACGAGTGGACAACCGCGGTCTGCACTGCTGCACGTCATGACCGCCCCAAACCCTTCACTCGGGTTGGGCTCGTCCCCGTATTTCTTGCTGAAGCACACCATGTCCGTCACTCCCGTGGAGACCAGATAGGTGGGGTTGGTCTCGCCATGGACGGTGTCCTGCTGCGCGACTTCGAAGCCAGCCCGTTGCATGGCCGCCACGGTCCTTGGATTGCACGCCGTGGCTTCCGTCCCGCCACTGAACGTCCGAATGCCCTTCACCCCAGCGACGTCTGCACCCACCTGCGCCCAAACCTGAGACAGATGGCTGCGTCGGCTGTTGTGCGTGCAAATGAAAATCAGGTCGGCCTGACCGTGCTCGTCAAGCGATTCAGCGGTCCATTGGGCCAAGGCATTGAGTTCGGACTTGCGTTCCTCAGCCACAGACGCAGTGTCTTCCAACAACCTCGCGGTCGTCTCGGCAAGTCGAGGATTCCATGGATTCATGTTCACGGCGGGCGTTTCTGTGCAGGACATCAGGACGGTCGTCGCGAGCACCGCAACGGCCCCCCAAGATTGTACAGGATTCATGCCACAAACTTGCGAAGGCGTTCCCACTCCGATGTCAAGAAATTGTCAATGCTTCGGTTCGCCACTGTCAATTCGAGAGGCGCACGTGGTCGATGCGCACCTCCCCAAACAGGTCGTCAAAGCCCACAAGCCGCCCCTTGAGCGTCACTCGCCCCGTGGGCGCGACCTCTGGGGCGTGTCCTTCGTCGTAGGTGGCCACCACCCCCGGGTTCAGCACCACGCCCTGCATCGAAGACGACCGCACGGTCCCTGAAACCTGTACGACCTTCTCCTGCCATTGGGCTTGCATGTCGTCCGGAGCTTCCGCGAACGCGGCGACCAGCTCTTCAGCACGCCAAGTTTCGGCCACCTCTTCTTGCGCGTAGTCCTTGTGCGGTTTGTTGTACATCGACCACGCCACAGCGGCACCAGCCACAACCGCGGCCAAAAACAAGGGAAGGGCTTTCTTCATTCCTCCAAGGTCGGAATCCGGAAGGAAAGCAGCAACTGATCATCAGTGGCCGGCGAATCTCCTTGCCACGACGTCAACCACGTCTTGATGAATTCGTGCTGGTCCGCGGGGGGCAGCTCTGCGAGCAACAAAATCAACGTGCGCAAGCCTTTGAGCTTCAGTTTGCGGTCGTAGGGACCCCCAAACTGGTCGGACACCCCGTCCGAGAACATGAACACCGAATCGCCCGGACGCATCTGCAAGGTGGTTTCCACGAAGGGCTGCTGCCTCCAGTAGGCACCACCGATGGACCGAGACGTGCCCTTGAATTCGAGCAGCTTGCCGTTGCGCACGATCCACAGCGGGCGTTTGGCCCCTGCGAAGCGGAGTTGCTGTTGGGCCGGCTGGTAGGCAATGACCGCCAAATCCAAGCCCATCCCCACAGCGCGCATGGCATGGGTGTCGCCGTTCATCATGGCCGCACGGAACTTCTCGTCAAGCCGCGTCAACAGGTGCGCGGGCCCGGACGCTTTGCTCAAGGCCTGCCACAGCTTTTCGCGGGCGAGCACGGTCATCAACGCCGCACTCATTCCGTGCCCCGTGCAGTCGCAGGCGGCGAGGTACGCCATTTGGTCTTGCTCGGCGACAAACAGAAAATCCCCGCTCAGCTTGTCCATGGGCCTGTCGTACACCATGCACTGCGGAAAGAGCGCGTCCAACTGGGCCGCGGTGGGCGCCATCATGGACTGGATCGAGCGGGCGTAGTTCAAGTCCTCCAAGGACTGTTGGTACCTGCGCTCGACGTCGTTCTGCGTATGTGTGAGAGGGGAATCCAAAGCGACTCATTCGTTATGTGAAGATACGAGGGAAAGATTGAACGATTCTTCCGACATTCACCCTATGAAACAATCCACGCTCCTCGTTTTTGCCGTCTCGGCCGCCCTGCTGGGGTTGATGGCCTCTTCTCAAGGTGTTGCTGAAGCGCAAAACCGCGACCGCACCGGCGCCCCCGGCTCCGACCCGGCTTGCACAAGCTGTCACAACGGTTCGACTTCGGCCAGCGCCTCCTTTGAGGTCTTGGATGCGGCAACCCAAGAAGCCGCCTCGGCCTACACGCCTGGACAGGAGTACTTGGTTCGGATGGTATTCGCAGGCGGCAACGCCGCTTCCGTCTATGGCATGCAGAGCACGGTTGTGTTGTCGGACGGTTCCAATGCCGGAACGTTCAGCGCCCCCTCTGGAAACGCCCAACTCGAAGACGTGGACGGACGCCACATCGTGGAGCACAACGCCGCGAGCGCATCCAACGTGTTTGAAGTTACATGGACCGCCCCCGCAGCAGGTTCCGGCAACGCCGATTTCTACATGAGTGCCTTGGAGTGCAACGGCAACGGCTCCACCAACGGAGACGGCTACCTTCCTGCGACCTTGTCCTTGCCGGAAGTGGCTGACACTTCAGGCACCGACGGCCTGGCCATGGCTCCAGCTGCAGACTGGGCCCGCCCTCTGCCCCTCGGAGAAATGTGGAACTGGACGGCGCCAGAAGCGGGACGATTGGTCGTGACCGACCTGTCGGGCCGTGTGCTTGAAGCGCGCGACGCCAATGCCGGACAACAACTCAACTGGCCCGCAGAAG
>JBMZAL010000011.1:12146-14566 GCA_049611325.1 Flavobacteriales bacterium | reverse complement strand
TTGTCGTCCACGAGGACCTTGACAATCTTGCCCTGCACCTCAGATTCGATTTCATTGAAGAGTTTCATGGCTTCAATGACGCAGACGGTGTCGCCTGGCTTAATGACGTCTCCCACTTCGGCAAACACGTCCTTGTCCGGGGAAGGACGGCGGTAGAACGTGCCAATCATGGGTGACTTGACCTCGATGAGGTTGCTCGTGTCTTCAGCTGCCGGCGTGGGCGCTGCAGCTGCCGCAGGGGCGGCAGGCGCAGCGGGTGCAGGAGCAGCCACAGGAGCAGCGGCCACGGGGGCAGCTTGAACCATTTGAGGCATGGCGGCGGGAACTTGAATGGTCTGGACGACCTGTTCCTCTTTTTTGCCACGGCCCTTGGGCATCTCTGACTTGATGGTCAGCTTGAACTCTTTTTGTTCGATTTCCACTTCAGTGACGCCTGCACGGGCGACAAACTTGATGAGGTCTTGGATTTCCGTCAGTTTCATGTCGGAGGGTTTTTGCGGGAGAAAGGTAATTCAGGCGGTATGAACGGGCATCATTTGCTCCCGTCGTAGGCCCATTTGACGTACACCGACCCCCAAGTGAAGCCACCGCCGAAGGCGGCCAAAATGAGGTTGTCACCACGCTTCAATTGCGATTCCCAGTCGTGAAGGCAGAGTGGGATGGTGGCGGCTGTGGTGTTGCCGTATTTGTGAATGTTGATCATGACCTTCTCGTGGGGAAGGCCGGTGCGACGCTGCGTGGCGTCAATGATGCGGAGATTGGCTTGGTGCGGCACCAGCCAGGCCACGTCGTCCGCGGTCAAGTTGTTGCGCTCCATCACCTCGTAGCTCACGTCTGCCATGTTGGTCACGGCCGACTTGAAGACGGGTTGTCCGTCTTGGTAAATGAAGTGTTGCTTGGCATCCACCGTCTCGTGGCTGGCGGGACGCAAAGAACCCCCTGCAGGCATGCAGAGGTAATCCCCTCCAGAACCGTCGGAGTACAACTGGCTGTCGATGATGCCACAATCGCCTTCGTCTTGTTGAAGAAGCACGGCGGCGGCTGCATCTCCAAAGAGCACACAGGTGGTCCGATCTGTGTAGTCGATGATGGAGCTCATCTTGTCGGCGCCCACGACGACCACGTTTTTGGCCGAGCCGTTTTCCACGAATTGCGCGCCGGTTTTCAGGGCGAACAAAAAGCCGCTGCAAGCCGCACTCAGGTCAAATCCCCAAGCTTTGGTGGCACCCACCTTGTGGCCAATGAGGTTGGCCGTGGAGGGGAACAACATGTCGGGGGTCACCGTGGCGCAGATGATGAGGTCAATGTCAGTGGGGGCGAGACCCGACTTCGCACAGAGGGACTTCACAGCCTCCGCGCCCATGTCGGACGTGGCTTTGTTGGGGTCTTTCAGGATGCGACGCTCTTCGATGCCGGTCCGGGTCCGGATCCATTCATCGGAGGTGTCGACCAACTTTTCGAGGTCCGCGTTGGTGAGTTTGTCTTCGGGCAAATACCCGGCGACACATGTGATTGCAGCTGCCATTTGCATAGAGGTGAAGCGCCAAAGGTAGAAGCCACATTCAGGCGCGATGCCTCAGAAATGCGGGAGTCTTCAACGTCACACGTGGAAAAGTTGAGGCAAGAAAAAAGGACCCGACGGGTCCTTTTTCAATCGACCGACAGGTCGACGAGAAGTGTCTCGATGTTACGCTTCTTCGCGTTCCATCACCACTTTGCCTTTGTAGTAGAGCTTTCCTTCGTGCCAGTGGGCGCGGTGGAACATGTGAGGCTGGCCGGTTGTGGGGCATGTGCTCACGTTGGCTGGTGTCAGCGAGTCGTGGGTGCGGCGCTTGCGCGTACGCGTTTTGCTTTGCCGTCTTTTGGGATGTGCCATAGTGCGTTAGTTGTCGAGTCCTTTCAATGCTGCCCAGCGTGGGTCGATGTCATCTGCGTTGTCTCCATCATCCAAGGAAGGGTCTTGCCATTCGGTCATGTCCAAATCGCAGTCGTCTTCGTTTTCATGGATGGTTCGGTGAGGTTTGGCCAAATGAACCAGCTGGAAAATGGCGTCGGCCAAGTCCAATTGGTATTCATTCGAACCCAAGATCCACAGCTCGTCGTCGCAGGATGTTTCATCGCCAAAGCGAATCGACACCCGGTCGCTTCCCTCGAGGGAAACGCTGACGTCGTCCAAACAACGGTCGCAAGGCGCCGTCATTGTTGCTGCCAAGGTCATGCGGAGGGTCATTGTGGTGTCGAGTTTGTCCAACTCCACAAAGACTTCACCGTGGACCTGATCCACGTCTGAATTGGGGAAACAAGCAAAGAACTCCGGGTCCACACGCAATTGGAATTCATGTTTTCCAGGCTTCAAACCCACAAAAGGGATGCGGTAATCTGCCAACAAATCCATGGCCTCCAATTTTTTTGGGGAGTGC
>JBMZAL010000011.1:7982-12136 GCA_049611325.1 Flavobacteriales bacterium | reverse complement strand
AGCGAATCAGGTTGGAATTGCCAACCTCAGACTGCGAATTCGCGCAAGGCGCGTTGCAGGTCAGCGGCGCGAGCGGTACTCGGGCTTGGGCGGGGCAATCTCCAACGGGTTGGAGGCAAAGTCCCGATGCTCGAGTCGGTGGCGGCGGACATCGCAGGCCAAGCGAAGGGCTTCTCGGAACGAGTCCCCGTTCGCGGTGCCTTGTCCGGCGATGTCAAATCCGGTGCCGTGGTCTGGGCTGGTTCGAACGACGGGAAGCCCTGCGGTGAAGTTCACACCTCGCCCAAAGCTCAAGGCTTTGAAAGGGGCGAGGCCTTGGTCGTGGTACATGGCCAGGACCCCGTCGAAGTTCTTGAACGCGCCCGAGCCGAAGAAGCCGTCGGCGGCGTAGGGTCCGTGGGCTTGGATGCCGCTGGCCTGCGCCTGCTGAATGGCGGGGGCAATGATGCGCTTCTCTTCGTCGCCCATCATTCCGTTGTCGCCGGCGTGGGGATTCAATCCCAACACTGCAATGCGGGGGGAGGGCAGGCCAAAGTCACGAATGAGGCTGTCATTCATGAGTTGGAGCTTGGTGCCAATGCGGTCTCCGCTCAGTCCCGCAGCCACGTCTTTCAGGGCGACATGACCGGTGACCATGCCGATCCGCAACCCGTCGCAGCAGAGCAACATCAGCACCTCGTCCACGCCGGCTTCACTGGCCAAGTACTCGGTGTGGCCTGGAAATGAGAAGCCCGCCTGACGGATGGTGTCTTTGTTGATGGGCGCGGTGACAAGCACGTCCACCGCGGTTTTTGCGAGGTGCCCCACCGCCATTTCCAAGCTCTGCATGGCCACGGCGCCCGCTTCTTTAGAGGCCTCGCCGGGCTTTTGCTCGAAGTCGTCAGCCTCGAACGTCACGAGGTTGATTTGGCTTGAACGCGCAGCTCCTGCATCCTCCACTTCTCCCCAAGGCACATTTTCAAAGGCCGCCTCTGCGAGCGCGCGGGGCGCAAACACCACGGGGACCATATTCGACAAGCTGCGCTCGTCAGACAGTGCGTCGGCAAGGGCTTCCAGTCCGATGCCGTTGGGGTCGCCGCAGGAAATGCCGACCTTGATTTTGGAATTCTTAGGGCTCATGGGGTGAGGTCAAAGGTAGCGACGAGTACCTTGGTCTTCCCATGTCCAAGGTCATCTTTCCTTTCATGCCCAGCCGTCGCATTCTCGCAGGGTTTTGCATGTTGTTGACCTGCTTCGTGGCGCCCAAATTCGCCCAAGCCACCCACAACCGCGCCGGCGAAATCACCTACACCCACGTGCAGGGTTTGACCTATGAGGTGGTCATCACCACCTACACCAAGGCCAGTGCGTTGGCGGACCGGCCGTGGCTGTTTTTGACATGGGGGGATGAAGTGGGGGACCAGTTGGACAGTTTGTCCCGGGAGTTGCCCATTGTCACGATGCCCGGAGATATCCAAAAAAACGTCTACCGGGGCACGCACACCTACGGGGGGCCAGGCATGTACCCGCTGACCGTGGAAGACCCCAACCGCAACGAAGGGGTGCTGAACATGACGGGGTCGGTCGACACGCCCTTTGCCATCCAGTCTTTGCTCATCATCGACCCCCAAGCGGGGAACAACAACAGCGTGCAGTTGCTGAATCCCGCCACCGAAAATGCGTGCTTGAATCAGACGTGGATTCACAACCCAGCTGCCTACGATCCCGACGGTGATGTGTTGACGTACAGCCTGGTGCCCAGCCGCGGTTTTGGGGGTGAGTACATCCCCACCTACATCTATCCCGATGAAGTGAGCGCGGCTCCCGATGTGTTCACCATTGACGAAGACACCGGGGACGTCACATGGAACACCCCCCAAATCGCTGGGGAATACAACGTGGCCATCCGCATCGAAGAGTGGAGAGAAGTGGGAGGCACCCTGCGCAAGGTGGGCGAGGTGACGCGCGACCTCCAGATCGACGTCCAATTGTGCGCCAACCAACCTCCGGAGATCGCGGCCATGGGTGACACCTGCGTGCTTGCGGGCGAAACGCTCACCTTCAACGTGTTTGCCTCTGATCCAGATGGCGATGGCGTGACGCTGTCGGCCGTGGGCGGGGCCTTGAGTGAAGTGGCGCATCCGGCGTCGTTTGCCTCGGTGGGGGCTGGCAACGGTGTGTTCTCGTGGTCGCCCGAATGCGCGGAAGTGCGCGCCCAACCATACCAAGTGGTGTTCAAGGCCCAAGATGTGGGCAACGCCATCCCGCTGGTGGATTTGGAAACACGCCAAATCACGGTCATTTCACCCCCGGTGACGCAAGTGGTCGTGGACCCTGTGGGCTACGACATGTCGGTGACCTGGCAGCCCAACGAATGTGTCGATGCCTTGACCAACCCACTCCAAGTGTTGGGCGGGTACGAGGTGCATCGCCGAACGGCAGATGAGGAGACCGATTGGGAGCCGGCCCTGTGCGAGACGGGCATTCCATCCGAGGCTGGCTACACCTTGGTGGGCTCTGCGGAATCGCTGGACGAAGTGGGGTGGGTGGACGACACGGGTTTGAGTTTTGGGGTGACCTACTGTTACCGCGTGGTGACCCGCTACGGAGACGGGGCACGTTCCTTGGCTAGCGAGGAGGTGTGTGGCCGCATCCGAAAGGACGTGCCTGTCATGACGCGCGCTTCGGTGTTGACCACGTCGGAGTCAGGATCCGTGCTGGCGGGCTGGTCTCCACCCACAGAATTGGACACGGTGGCCTTCTCCGGGCCCTATCGGTACGAGCTCTGGGGTCAACCCATGGACGGGTCGGGCGTGGCGCCCGCTCAGCTGTGGACCTCGTCCAATGCCGATGCGCTTTTGGGCTTGGACACGACGGCGGTTCTGACCGCACTGGACACGGAAAGCCACGCGTGGTCCTTGGCCATCCTTCTGAGGAGCGACACGGCGCTTGTGGGCCTTCCGCCCGCCGCGACCACCCCGTGGCTGACCTTCACTCCCGACGACAATCGGTTGCGGCTGGACGTGCAGCAAGGCGTGCCTTGGCGTGTCGATTCTTACGTGGTGGAAAGACAAATCCCAACCGGAGGACCTTATGTGGTTCTCGACACAGTCGACGTGCCCATGTACGTGGATTCCAACCTTGTCAATGGCGCCACGTATTGCTACAGGGTGACGACCCTCGGGGCCTACGACGACCCGACGACCGAGTCGCCTTTGGTCAACTTGAGTCAAGAGGCGTGCGCAAGGCCCTTCGATTACACTGCACCCTGTGCCATGGCGTTGGAGGTCGCGGCCGACTGCGAGGTGGAGCGAGACACGCTGCGGTGGTCGCCCGTCCCCGGATGTGATTCTGACGACATTGTGGGCTACAACATCTACTGGGCCCCCTTCTTGGGAGATTCTTTGACGCTTTGGCGCGCCGTGGACAACCCTGAGGACACTGTGGCCGTGTTCAACGAAGACGACGCGTTGGGGACGATTGCGGGTTGCTTTGTGGTCACGGCACTCGACAGCTTGTTGCCGGGCCCCGACGGAAACCTGCGTCGCAACGAAAGTGTCGGTTTGGACACCGTGTGCGTGGACAACTGCCCCTACTATTTCCTCCCCAACGTGTTTTCGCCCAACGGAGATGGGCCCAATGACGCGTTTCGGGCCTTCCCGTGGAAATTCGTGGACAGCGTGAACGTGGCCATCCACAACCGTTGGGGGGAGGTCGTGTTCCAAACCAGCGACCCCGACATCGGGTGGGACGGCACCTACTTGGACACGGGAGAATCTTTGCCCGAGGGGGTGTACTTCTATGCGGCGACGGTGTACACACGGCGTTTGGTGGGCATCGTTCCCGAGCGATTCAGTGGACAAATCCACATGGTCCGTGGCGCGTCAGGCACCTCAGACTGACCGGCAAACTTTCGCCACCAAGCCTCGCCCGCACAGGGCGTATTTTTGACCCATGTTCACCGGAATCATTGAAGCCCAAGGCACCTTGGTCGCGTTGCGGCATGAGGGAACCAACGTGCACTTGGACGTGCGCGCCCCGTTTACGTCGTCCTTGCAGATTGACCAAAGTGTGGCACACGACGGCGTGTGCTTGACGGTGGTTGCGATCGAGGGGGACGTGTACACGGTGACGGCCATCGAAGAGAC
Organism: Flavobacteriales bacterium; assembly: GCA_049611325.1. Lineage (GTDB taxonomy): Bacteria > Bacteroidota > Bacteroidia > Flavobacteriales_D > Sanyastnellaceae > UBA11663. The sequence continues at coordinate 8,009 of JBMZAL010000011.1, read as the reverse complement.
CTTGGCCAAAACCCACCTCGGGTCCTG
>JBMZAL010000011.1:0-7882 GCA_049611325.1 Flavobacteriales bacterium | reverse complement strand
GTCGGCCACGTGTTCAACCTCGAGCGTTGCGCCGTGGTGGGAGACCGCATCGATGGTCACGTGGTTCAAGGCCACGTGGACACCACGGGCACCTTGGCGTCCGTCGAAACGCGAGACGGCAGTTGGATTTTGACCATTGAACATCCGCATGCCATGGAGTGGATGACGGTGCCCAAGGGCAGCATCGCGCTGAGCGGCATCAGCCTGACGGTGGTCGACAGCGCCCCCGGTCGCTTCACCGTGGCCATCATTCCCTACACCTGGGAGCACACCAACTTGCATCGCACGCCTGTGGGGGCACCCATGAATTTGGAGTTTGACGTGATGGGCAAATACGTGGCCCGTCTGCTCGACGCCCAACTCAACGCGAGGGGCGTGGGCGGAGCGTGAAGTTTTGGCCGAGATAGACCCTTCTGACGGTCTCGTCGTTGGCCAATTCCTCGGCCGAGCCTTCTTTCAAAATCTTGCCTTCGAACAGGAGGTACGCCCGGTCGGTGATGTGCAAGGTCTCCTGCACATTGTGGTCGGTGATCAGCACCCCAATGCCCTTGTGACGCAGTTGATCGACGATGTGTTGGATGTCTTCCACGGCAATGGGGTCGACTCCAGCGAAGGGCTCGTCAAGCAGGATGAACGAGGGGTTCGAAGCGAGGGCGCGGGCAATTTCAGTCCGCCGGCGTTCGCCGCCTGACAACACGTCTCCGGGGCTTTTGCGAACGGCTTGCAGGCTGAATTCGTCGAGCAATTGTTCGAGGCGTGCCGCGGCTTCCGATTTGGACAGCCCCTGCAATTCCAAGATGGCGGCAATGTTGTCCTCCACACTCAACTTGCGAAACACACTCGGCTCTTGGGGCAGGTAGCCAATGCCTTTTTGGGCACGCACGTACATGGGGTCTTTGGTCACCTCTTCCGATCCCAAATGCACCTGCCCTCCGTCGGGTTTGACCAAGCCAACCACGGCGTAAAAGCTGGTCGTCTTGCCCGCCCCATTGGGTCCAAGCAGGCCCACCACTTCGCCGGGAGCCACGCGGAAGGATACGTGGTCCACGACCGTGCGCTTGCCGTAGGTTTTGACGAGGTTGTAGGCCACGAGATCCATGCTGCAAAGGTCGTTCAAAGTTCCAATCCCACCCCCACGCGCAATCCCCATGCCTCGCGCATGCCTTCTGTCGAGGGCGTGACGCGACGGTGGACGTCCACCCGGAGCACACTCAGGATGTTCTCCACCCCAAACACCGCCTCGGCGTACCACCCGTCGAGGCCCGACGTCGTGGAGGGCATCTCCGTGATGGCTTCATGTCGGGGATCCCAAGCACTGCGCACGCCTTTGATGCCCACGACTTCGCGAAGGCGGAGGCGCTTGATGCCCGGCAAACGTCCCAACACCAGTCCCTCGCCATGCCACTCGGCACACCCTCGGGCCCATCGGTCACTGGCAAATTCCATGAAGCGAAGCAAGTTGAACGCCTCGTTGATGCTCAGCAGCGTTTCGTTGGCCGGCTGCAACTCGGTCAGCACCACGGGCGCCCGCCCGGTGTACATCCCGCCTTGCGCCCACCATTCGATGCGGCCCAGCGGACCGAGGCGCCGCGTGCCTTCCGCGTCGAGGGTCCAGCGTTGGTAATTGAATTCGCTGCCCACGATGCCAGGGATGCCCAAGGAGATTGTGCCTGTCAGGATGGGCCAATTGGACCCCAAGCTGACCCGTTCGAAGGCGCCGGAGACGAACTTCTCGTTTCGGGCATACCGCGTTTGGAGGGTCAACTCGGCAGTGACAAGGGGGGAGGTGCCGGTGGGATCGCTCTCTCGCACAAACAACACCTCGCCGCGCGGTGCCACGCTGCGGTGACGGAATTCCACCGATTGCCCCCAGCCCGAGCCAAACTCGTGCAGGAAGCTCACTTCCGTGCGGGTGACCTCACTCAAGCGGTCCATGGTGTCGAGCGACAGCGCGCTGTTGAGACCATTCCCTTGGTCAAAGAAGCCCATCATGCCCAATTGGTCAATGTCCCGGGTGTGTTCGAAGAACAACTCGGTGCGGGGGGACTTGCGGAGGATCCACTCGGCGGACGCGCCATACTTCCAACGCCGGTCCATGGTTCCAAACGCCGCGAATGACCTCAGCCACACCTTGCGCGAAAAGTCGTTGCTCGTTTGAACGCCCAAACTGAATCGGTTCCCCTCAATGGCGTTTCGGCTGAAGGCGTCGAAGTAGGGGCCGATTTCAATGGGACCTTGGATCACGTACCCCGTTCCGGCCAGCATGGCAAAGCCTTCCAGGAACTTGTATTGGGGCATGTTTTGGATGGTGTCCACCATCCAGTAGGTCGTGGCCGCGCGCTTGGTCAACGGGTCGGGCCGCAAATCACGCCACTCCTCTTCCAGCACCTCGTTTGAGCCCTTGGCGAAGCTCATGTCTCGGGGACTCGTCCACACGGAGTCGGGCCAAGATTCCGCCAAGGTGAAGTTGGTGTTGACGATGGTTTGGTGGCTGTAGATGCCCATGCCCCCTTCGCGCAGGCTGACGTCAGCCAGGTTTTCTTCTCTGGCCAGCACCCAGCGTTCGTCATGACGGTCGTAGGTCTGGCTCCAGGCGTAGTTGCGCACGAAGTTGACGTTGGCGCCTTCGCTGATTTTGGCCTCCACATGGCGAAGGCCAAGCGTCAACGTGTCGATCCACATCTCCCCCTCGAAGGTGAGCTCGCCACGACGTCGGGGCACAAACGCGAGGTGGAAGCATGGACGGTTTCCGTGGTCGAGGGTGTCGAGAATGTAGTACCGGTAGTGGACGTTGCCGCGGTCGTGCAGGGGACTTGTGAAAGCCTTGTCCAGCAGCAACATTTGGTTCTCGTACAGGTTGATCTTGAGGAATTCGGATTGCACGCTCGAAGTGTTCTCCCCGTTTTGCATCCAGGTGGCGCGTGCGGCCTCGATGCGCTTCTCACGGCGTCGCTTTTCGGTACGCATCGTGCCGGCGACTTCGGTCACAAACAACGGGAGTGCCACCCGGCTTTCCGAGGAGTCAAGGTGGTCCCAAACCCAGGAAAAGGGCCCCCAAAATCGCCGTTCCGGGAGCTTCTCGGGGTAGTCGTTGAAGGCGACTTCCTGCACCTCATAGAAATCGTGGTTCAAGGCCGGAATGCGCGAAGGGTCGTTGGCGTCCTTGGCCTCGGACACCCGCTGCATCAGGGGCTTGGCGGGGTTGACGGCCTTCTTGTCCGGCCGGACCACCGCGGCCTCGAGGTCCACGCTGCGCGCCTCGAGCGCCACGTTGATGACCTGCGGCACGTCGCGTTGCAGGGAGATGGTTTGGCTTTGGTAGCCCAAACACGAGTAGTGGGCGCGGGTGACGCGCTGCCCTCCTGCGTCGAGCGCATACATGCCCTCTGCATCGGTCATGGTTCCGATGCTCGTCCCGGCAAAGCTGACGTTCACAAAGGGGAGGGGCATCCCGGTGGCGCCGTCAAACACGCGGCCGGAAACGGCGGTTTGGGCGTGTCCTGTCACGGCGAGGGCCCAGGCGAAGAGCGTGAGGATCCGAAGCATCAGCGGGCCCGTCGTTTGTCTTGACGGCGGGCAATCCAAATGCCCATTTCATACAACAACAGCACCGGCATGGAGACCAGGATTTGGCTGGTCACATCGGGAGGGGTGATGACGGCAGACAACGCGAGAATGCCCACCAACGCATGGCGACGGTAGGATTTCAGCATGGGCGCGGTGACCAAGCCCGCCTTGCTCAAGAAGAACACCAAGACGGGAAGTTGAAACACCAAACCCGCGGCCAGGGTGATGCTCGCCACCGTCTTCACGTAGCTCATGACGGCGATGCGCGATGCCACATCTCCGAGTTCGTAGTTCCCCAAGAACTGGAGGCTCAACGGGGCGATGAGGTAGTACCCAAACGCCACGCCTATTGCAAACAGTACGGAAGACGCCAGGCCCGCGCCGCGCGCTGCGTTGCGCTCCCCCGATTTGAGGGCGGGACGCACAAAGGCCCATCCCTGATGAATCAATACGGGAAAGGCCAAAATCAGCCCACCCACCACGCTCACAATGATGTGCGCTGAGAAGTTGCCGAGCATGGTTGTGTTGATCAACTCGTAGGAGATTTTCTCCACGCAAAGCGCGTCTCCGGAGCCGATGGCGTGCGACAGGGCGCACCACGCGCGATAACTGATGAAATCGGTGTTGCGCGGACCAAACAGGATCGCATCAAACACCCAGTCTTTTTTGATGAAGAGGACGATGGCCGCCACGAGAATGGCCACGACCGAGATGAACAACCGACGTCGAAGCTCTTCGAGGTGGTCGAGAAACCCCATTTGGGCTTCGTCGTGGGCCTGGTCCATCGCCATGGTGCGAAGTTAAATCAACCCTTCGCGCAAGCAATCGTGAATGTGCACCATGCCGAGGTAAGTTTCCCCATCCATGACAATCACTTGGCTGATGCCTTGGCCCTGCATCCATTGCGCCGCCTCCGTGGCCAGTGTGGTCGAAGGCAACACTTTGGGGGAAGGGGAGGCCAAATCTCCTGCACACTTCCCTTCCAAGCTGCCTTTCACCATGGCCCGACGCAAGTCGCCGTCGGTGACGATGCCGGCGAGTTGGTGATTCGTTCCGGCGCGCCACACCACGGTGGCGCCGTAACGGCCTTCCGACATCACCTTCAGCAAGGTGGGCACGTCGTCGTCTTCACGCACCGCAGGCATTCGGTCCGAATCCACCAGTTGGGCCAAGGTCCAAGTCAGGGCCTTGCCGAGGGTGCCGGCGGGGTGGTTTTTGGCAAAATCGTCGGGTTGGAAACCGCTGCGCGCCATCAGGGCCATCGCCAAGGCGTCTCCGAGGGCAAGTTGCAGGGAGGTGCTGGTGGTGGGCGCCAAATCAAACGGACAGGCCTCTTCTTCCACCGCCACGTCGAGCACCACGTCGGCCGCCTTGCCGAGGGGCGAGTCCAGACGCGCGGTCATCGCCACAATGCGGCAACCTCGGTTGGTCAACGTGGGAAGCAATTGGATCACCTCTTCGCTTCCGCCGCTTTTCGACACACACAGAATGACGTCTTGGGCATCCACTGCGCCGACATCGCCATGCAAGGCTTCTCCCGCATGCAGGAACAACGACCGGGTCCCGGTGGAGTTGAGGGTGGCCGCAATTTTGGCCGCGATGTGCGCACTCTTGCCCACCCCCGTCACGACCACATTCCCTTTTGCTTCGGCAAGGATGTCAAGGGCTTCTTCGAAAGAATCATCCAACGCGGCAGCAGCGCCTTGAAGCGCCTTTGACGCCAGGGTGAGGGCCCTTCGACCCACCTCCAAGGCAGAGGAGGCGTTGGTCTGGGATTTTGTGGACGAAGAAGGGGTGTTCACGTGACTGTTTTACGTATATTTAATCAAGCAAAGTTACTGCCTTCCAAATGAGCCTGGTTGAGTTGGCGCCCCAAGAGGCGCTGAAAACATTTTTTGGATTCGACGAATTCAAGGGTGAGCAAGAAAAAGCCATCCTCAGTGTCCTTGAGGGACGTGACACGTTTGTGATCATGCCCACAGGGGGAGGCAAGTCCATGTGCTATCAGCTCCCGGCGTTGATGATGGACGGCGTGGCCTTGGTCATCAGTCCCTTGATCGCGTTGATGAAGAACCAGGTGGATGCCATTCGAGGGCACCACGAGGACAAACGCGTCGCCCACTTTTTGAACTCATCGCTGGGCCGTGCTGAAGCCGAACGCGTGAAAATGGACGTGGCCGAAGGGTGGACCAAACTCTTGTACGTCGCGCCTGAGAGCCTGACGAAGGCGGAGACCATCGAGTTTTTGAAATCGGTTCGCGTCAGTTTTGTGGCCGTGGATGAAGCCCACTGCATCTCGGAGTGGGGTCACGACTTCCGGCCAGAATACCGGCGCATCAAGCCCATTGTCAAGGGCATTGCGGATGTGCCCATCATGGCGTTGACCGCCACGGCCACCCCCAAGGTGCAACAGGACATTCAAAAGAACCTGAGCATGGTGGACGCGGTTGTGCTCAAATCTTCCTTCAACCGGGACAACCTCTTTTATGAGATTCGGCCCAAGAAGGAAGCGTTGAAGCAAATCGTGCGTCACTGCCTTCAAAACGTAGGCAAGAGCGGCATTGTTTACTGTCTCAGCCGGAAAAAGGTGGAACAGATCGCAGATACGCTCCGCGTCAATGGGGTGAAGGCGTTGGCCTACCACGCGGGCATGGACAGCGGACAGCGCAGCAAAATCCAAGACCAGTTCTTGATGCAGGATGTGGACGTCATTGTGGCGACCATTGCCTTCGGCATGGGCATCGACAAGCCTGACGTTCGCTTCGTCATTCACTACGACATGCCCAAGTCGCTGGAGAGCTACTATCAGGAAACAGGCCGCGCAGGTCGTGATGGTGGTGAAGGACGTTGCATTGCCTTCTACAGCCACAGGGACATTGAAAAGTTGGAGAAGTTCCTCCAAGGCAAACCCATCGCCGAACAGGAGGTGGGCATGCAGCTTCTTCAAGAGGTCATGGCTTACGCCGAGACGGCAACAAGCCGCCGCAAATTTTTGCTGCACTACTTCGGAGAAGAATTTGACGAGGTGAATGGCCCGGGTGCCATGAACTGTGACAACAGCCAGAATCCGCCCACCTTGGTCGACCGCCAGGAGGAAGTGCACTTGCTGCTGAGCGCCGTGCTCGAGCACAAGAACAAGCACCGAATGGGTTTTTACACCTCCTTGCTGACGGCGACGAAGAACCGCCAAATGGAAGATTACGGGGCGGTGGACAGCGCCTTTTGGGGACGTGGAAAGGAGGAGGACATCGAATTTTGGCAAGGCATCGTGCGGCAAACGGTCGTGCTCAACTACCTCGCCAAAGAGGTCGAGAAATACGGCGTCATGCATTTGACGGACAAAGGCCACGATTTCATTGCCTCTCCCGGTCCGTTGATGCTCGCCAACCAGCGTGACTTCAGTGACGTAGATTCCGGCGACTCTTTGGCCCAAACCCGCGGCGACAGCGGTGGCGCTTTGGATCCCAAACTCCGCGGCATGCTCACGGACCTCCGCAAGGAAGTCAGCGCGGAGAAAGGCTTGCCTCCCTACGTGATCTTCCAAGACATCAGTTTGGACGAAATGGCCACGCACTACCCCATGTCCCCGGATGAGTTGCTCCGGATCACGGGCGTGGGCTCGGGCAAGGCTGCCAAGTTTGGAGAGCCCTTCACGGCACTCATCAAGAAGTACGTCCAAGACGAGGGTATTGAGCGCGACGACGCGTTGCTCGTTCGGAGCAGCGGTTCCAAGTCGAGCAACAAGGTGACCATCATTCAGTTGATGGACCGGAAGATGAACCTCGACGACATCGCCGCCGGCATCCACGGCAACCGCGATCAAGTGCTCGACGAAATCGAGGCCATTGTCAGTGCCGGCACCAAGGTGAGTCTGGACCACATCCTCGACGAAAGTTTGGATGAGGAGTGCCTCGAAGAACTGTTCGAATTCTTCACGGAATCCGAGGACGAAGGCTTGGCGTCAGCCATGGAAGAATTCGACGACGTCTACTCGGAAGAAGAGCTTCGCCTCGCGCGCATCAAGTTCTTGTGCGAGGTCGCACACTGACCCCGCAACCCCTTTCATTTTTGAGGTTTTCGTGGAGCTCTTTTATCGTTCCACTGTGGCGGCTGCATAGGCCATGAGGCCCGCCCCGATTTTCAAGGCGTTTTCATCCACATCGAATGTGGGGGTGTGAAGCCCGTGGGTGCCGTGGTCGTTCCCTTCTTCAGGTGAGGCCGTCCCCAACCGATAGAAACACCCAGGAATTTCGTTGGCGAAGTAGCTGAAGTCTTCGGCGGTCATCCGGATGTCGAGGTCGTGAACGCGGTCGGC
>JBMZAL010000010.1:9834-14937 GCA_049611325.1 Flavobacteriales bacterium | reverse complement strand
GAAAGGTGGTGGAGGCCACGACCAACGCCCCGTTGCCCTTCGCGTCTGTGGTGCTTCAGGGCCAAACCTCCGGCACCGCCACAGATTTTGAGGGTGCCTACCGCTTGGAAGGCGTGCCCGCGGGCGTGCACAACGTCGTGGTTTCGTTCCTTGGATACACCCCGGAAACCGTCTTCGAAATCGAAACCACGCCCGCCCGCCCTGCGGTGGTGAATGTGGCGTTGAACGAAGCCGCCATCGCGGTGGATGCTGCGGAAGTCGTCGCCGAATCACGCGCCACGGTGGAGGAAGCGCCTTTGAGCGTTCGAAGCATCGGCACCAACGAAATCAAGCGCAACCCAGGAGGGGGTCGGGACATCAGTCGTGCGCTGCGGTCGTTGCCGGGCGTGGCGGCCATCCCGAGTTTCCGGAATGACATCGTCATTCGGGGCGGTGCGCCCAACGAAAACCGCTTCTACCTCGACGGCATTGAAATCCCCAACATCAACCACTTTGCCACACAAGGCGCCAGCGGTGGACCTGTGGGGATGATCAACGTCGACCTTGTGGAAGGTGTGGATTTTTACGCGGGGGCCTTTCCCGCAGCACGAGGCAATGCCCTTAGCAGCGTCATGGAGTTCCGCTTCAAGGACCCTCGTACCGACCAATGGACGGCCAACGCTGTGTTGGGGACGAGTGACTTCGGGGTGACCGTGGAAGGTCCGACGGGAGAAAACAGCAGCCTCATTGCGAGCGTGCGGCGCAGCTATTTGCAGTTGCTGTTCGAGGTGCTGGGATTGCCGTTCTTGCCCATCTACAACGACTACCAATACAAGTGGGTGTGGCGCCCCGACGACCGAAATGCCGTCACTGTGCTCGGGCTGGGCGCACTGGATGATTTTGAATTGAACCTTGATTTGGCCTCGGATACGGCGGCCCCCAATTATCTCAACCAGGTGGCCATCTTAGATGTCCTCCCGATTTCTGAGCAGTGGAATTACATGCAAGGGGTGAAGTGGGATCGCTACATGGAAGACGGAAAGTGGACGTTCGTGTTGAGCCGAAACATGCTGAACAACTCCGCCTTCAAACACGTGGACAACGACGTCGATTTGCCTCGGACGTTGAATTACGTGAGCCAGGAAATTGAGAACAAATTCCGTGCGGAGCGCTACCGCAGTTTGCCGAGCGGATGGAAGGTCAGCGGCGGGGTGAATGCGGAATACGCGAAGTACAACAACAGCACAACAAGCGTGGTCTATGTCCCCGATGTCGGCAATGTGGATGTGTCCTTTGGCTCTGATTTCAACATGGCCAAATACGGTGCCTTCGCCCAGGCGTCGCGGCCGCTCCTTGAAAACCGCCTCACGCTTTCCGCAGGAGTCCGGTTGGACGGTGCGCTCTTGCTCGATGCGACCGAGGGATTGACGTTGCCGGAATCGTCCCCTTTGGCCAATCCACTTGACCAATTCAGTCCACGTTTGTCGGCGAGCTGGTCGTTTGCCCCCGGATGGACGTGGAACGCCAATGCCGGCATCTACCATCAGTTGCCTGCTTACACCATTCTGGGCTACGCAGGGCTTGGTGCCGACAGCACCTCCACCTTGCTGAACTGGTCGAAAGGCCTAACCTATACCACCAACCGTCAACTCGTGATGGGCATTCGCAAAGAAATCGCCTCCCGAAACGCCGCGGTGTCGCTCGAAGGCTTTTACAAGGGATACACCGGTTCCCCTGCAAGCGCCATCACAGGCATTGCATTGGCCAATTTGGGCGCGGACTTTGGGGTGGTCGGAAACGAGACCGTCACCTTCGATGCTGAGGGCAGGGCGTACGGCATGGAGGTGCTTCTTCAGCAGCGTTTGTACAAGGGGTACTACGGATTGCTGGCGTATACATTGGTGCGAAGCGAATACCAAAACCCAGGAGAAGACTTTGCGCTGCAGTCGTGGGTGTCAAGTTCCTGGGACAACAGACACATCGTCAGTTTCACGGGCGGCAAGAAATGGGACAGTGGTTGGGAAGTCGGAGCGCGGGTGTTGTTCAGTGGCGGCTTGCCCTACACACCCTACGCCCTTGACCAAAGTCTGCTGATTGAGAACTGGGAGACCTTCAATGCCCCCATTCCGGACTACGCCTTGTTGAACACAGAACGCAACGGCGCCTTTCACCAAGTGGACCTGCGCATCGACCGCAAATGGTTCTTTGACAATTGGTCGCTCGACGTGTTCGCCGACCTGCAAAACATCACCGCAGCGGCGCCTCCACAACCCGACCAGCTCGATGTGGTTCGCGACCCTACGACAGGCCGCCCCATCCCATCCACGAGCAATCCAGGCTTCTACGACCCGAGGTTCATCTCGACCGCCACAGGCGCCGTCCTTCCTGGCCTCGGAATGATCGTAGAGCTCTGATGTGAATGCTTGAAAAAATTCCAGACGTGCCCTTTATCTCGCCTTTTGTACCAGCAGACACACCCTTGATGCTGATGCCAAAGTCCTTTATTCAAACCACTTCCGTAATGAAAAACCACCTCTTTAACATCCTTGCGTTGCTCGTTTCTATGGGCATGGGCACAGCTTGGGCTCAATGCGAAGCAGACGCCACGGTTTACCTGACCGACTTTATTTTCACTCCAAGCGAATTCACGATTTCTGTGGGGCAAACCGTCGCCTTCGTGAACGCGGAAGGCACGCACAACGTCGACGGCACTGCCGAGAGCAATCCCGTTTCCTTCTTTCTTGAGGAAACCGAAGGCAACATCGACGGCGTCTGCATGGGCACGGTCACTTTCGACGTGCCGGGAGTTTACACCTTCACCTCATCGATTGGTGTACAACCTCAATTGGGCATGACCGGGACAATCATTGTGGATGCCGAGACGCTGGCGGATGTGATGGCTGATTTCGGTGGAGGTGGCGAATTGGAAAACCTTGCCGCTTGGCAGTCGTGCTGGGCGTTCACCACATATTACAGCGCCAATTACATCAATGGACAGTCGGGGAATACCGGCTGGGTGGGAGGTGTTGACCTCGCCGGCAACGAAGAATACACCGTTTTCGTTCCGACCGATGCAGCCGTTAATGACTTGATGGAATTGATGAACTTAAGCCAGTTCGACATGCTCGCATTCTACGATATGATTCCGGCATTGGCTTACCACATTGTTCCAGGAATCTATATGGCGAATGACTTGGAAAATGGTATGTTGTTGCCCACGGCAGAAGGCCAATCGGTCTCCATTTCCATTGGAGATGCAGGCGCGGTAGTGGATGACGCGAACATCATTTATGCAGACATCACAGCTTTCAACGGTGTGATTCACGTCATCGACGACATCCTTGCTCCAGCGGGCTACCCAGGTGCCACGACATGGGATGTCATTGTCCAAAGCCCAGACCACTCCATCCTCGAGCAGGCACTTCTGGCCGAAGGGCTGGACGAGGCGCTCCGTGGCCAACCCATCTTGAACGACAACGAACCGGCCGAAGGTCCGTTCACGGTCTTTGCCCCGACAGACGATGCGTTTTTCGCGTTGGCAGAAGCCAATGGGTTTGAAAGTGTCGACGCCTTGCTGTCGTCCCAATTCATCGACGACATCTTGTACGCCCACATCGTGCCAGGGGTTTACGAAAGCGTGGACCTCTTCAATGGGATGAATTTGTCCTCTTACAACAACTCGGGCACCGTCAACATCGCCGTGGATGACGACGGGATTCAGGCCAACACGGCCCCCGTCATCCAAGCGGACATGCTGGCGTACAATGGGGTGGTGCATTCCTTGGGTGAAGTGATGCCCTTTGAATTCCCCGCTCCGGAAGGGACGTGCGGCGCGTGGACCATCACCATGACATGCAGCAACGGCGGTCCAAGTGGCTGGGAAGGCTCGTCCTTGCACGTGTTTGCCGATGGCAACGAAGTCGCCTCTGAAACCATGCTCAGCATCGGAAGCGAGTCGTTTTTCGTTCCGGTGGACGTCGGGGACCGCATTGACGTCGTGTACAACGAGAATGGATGGGGTCAATACCATGGCTACATCATCACAAACGATGAGGGCAATGTGGTGTTCAGCAGCGACGATTGGGGATTGCCTGGTGAAGATCCCCGCAGCGTGTATGGATTGAATCCTTGCGAGGACATGTCGTCTTGTGGCTTGATGGAAGTGACATTTTTCGATGGAGATGGGTACGGTTGGTATGCAGGAGGGATGGCGTTTTACTCGGAGGAGGGTTTGGAATCCCAAATCTTCTTCAACCCCGATTTCGACGGCGATGGCTACTACGATTACGAAGGTTTCTCCTCCCGCACCGCCATGGTGAATGTCTGGGAAGGGGAGGTGGATTTTGTGGTGATCATGCCTGTGGCGTACGCCGACCAATGTGGATATCAAGTCCGAAACCCTGGGGGAGACCTTGTGGTGGAGGACAATGTCTTGGGTCAACTTCCCGGGAACACCTTGAACGTGGTGGTCTGCGAACCCGAAACGTCTTCCACGGGCAATCTGGAGACGGAAAGGTCGATCCATCTGCATCCCAACCCCACAGCGACATCCTTTCAATTGCTGGGGTTCAATGGTCAAGAATCGTGGAAGGCGCAGTTGTTTGGCCTGGATGGCAAGCGCATCTTGGAGCGGTCAGGCGTCGGGGCAGAGCCCTTGTCTGTGGAGGGTTTGCCTTCAGGGTTGTACCACTTGATTGTGCAATTTGGCGAGGGTGAAGCCCAGGGTTTTCGCTTGATGAAGGAGTGACGCAGTTTCAGGCGTCTCTACCTTTGGCGCTGTGAGAATTTGGGACATGGGTCGACAGTATGAGGGCGTTCCCCTCGCTTCAGCTTTGCTGTTTGCGGGCATCTTCGCCACGCTGCATCACATCCTATGGTTGCCCCTCGCCTTGGTTCTGATGGCCGCCATTTTGTTGGTGAAAACAGAGCTGGAGGTGGGGTTCGAGCGGTTGGAGGTGCGTCGTCGTTTGGGTCCAGTGAAGCTCAAGTCCAAATCTTGGAAACTCGAGGACATGGAAGGGGTGGTGCTCGCCGAGTACAAAGGCGCCACGCAATACACGAGCCATTCCCAGCAAAACATCATTCGCGCGCATTCCTTCATTTTGACGGCCCGCATCCGCAAGG
>JBMZAL010000010.1:0-9825 GCA_049611325.1 Flavobacteriales bacterium | reverse complement strand
CCAGCAAAACATCATTCGCGCGCATTCCTTCATTTTGACGGCCCGCATCCGCAAGGGGCATGGCCAGGAATTCGAAGATGTCGAGATGTTTGAGTTTGCGTCCCACAAGAAAGGGAGGGAGGTGTTGAACGCGCTTCGGGCACAACATGTTCCTGCGTCATGAGGGTCGACAAATTTCTTTGGGCGGTGAGGGTCTTCAAGACGCGTTCCATGGCCAGCCAGCACTGTCGGGAAGGCAAGGTGTTCGTGGATGGCAAAGCCGTGAAGCCTGCCCGTGAAGTCAAGGTCGGGGAGGTGGTGAACGTGCGGAAGGGGGCGGTCATGTTCAGCCACGAGGTGGTGTCTTTCCCGCGAAGCCGTGTCGGAGCCGCATTGGTCCCGGACCACATGCGCGACGTGACGGCACCGGAAGAGAAGGAGAAGTTGGAAATGATTCGGCTGGCCCAACAGGACCGACCCAAGGGGGTGGGGCGCCCGACCAAGCGCGACCGCCGGGATTGGGAAAAGGCCTTCAGGTCATGAGCCAAGGTTCTGCAGACAAGCATGAGGTGGTCGTGCGTCGGATTCCGGCGGTCGGCACCCGGGAATTGCGGCACCGCGTGCTGTGGCCCCACAAGCCGACACCTGACGTGTGCGTCATTGACATCGACGAGGCCCCGGGTGCGGTGCATCTTGGGGCGTTTGTGGAGGGCGAGGCGCCATGGGGCATCGCTTTGCCGAGGTTTGAAGGGCGCTTGGTCGGGACCTGCTCGCTCTTTGACCAGCACTGCGACCGGGTGGCGGTGCCGTGGGCCGAGGGACGCGATGTTCGACTCCGGGTCATGGGAACGCTCCCCGAGGTTCGGGGCTGGGGCGCTGGCGCCGCGATCATTCGGAAGGCCGCGGAAGAGGTCCGTGCCCAAGGCCGGGACGTGCTGTGGTGCGACGCCCGGGAAGTGGCGTTTGGGTTTTACGCGCGGATGGGGTTTGTCTTTTTGAACGACACCTACGACATCCCGGACATCGGTCCGCACCGCACCATGGCGCTCGACCTATCTTCGCGTCCGCATTTGAACCTCTGATCCATGCCAAGCATCAGCCGCAAGGGGCAAGCCATGCCCGACAGCCCGATTCGGAAACTCGCGCCGTTCGCCACAGCCGCCAAAGAGGCGGGCAAGCGCGTCATTCACCTCAACATCGGTCAGCCCGACATCGCCACGCCTCAAGTGGCGTTGGATGCGGTTCGGGCGGATACCCGCACCGTCATTGAATACAGCCCCAGCGAGGGTTTTGCCTCATACCGTGAAGGGTTGGCCAAGTACTACCAGAGCGTGCAGGTCGATGTGACGGCGGACGACATTTTGGTGACGACGGGCGGTTCGGAGGCGCTCGTGTTTGCCTTCATGTCGTGCCTCGACCCTGGCGATCAGGTCATCATTCCTGAGCCGTTTTACGCCAACTACAACGGGTTCGCTCAAATGGCTGGCGTGGAGGTGGTGCCCGTCACGGCCCACATCGACCAAGGATTCGCCTTGCCGCCGATCGAAGACTTTGCGGCCAAAATCAACGACAAGACCAAGGCCATTTTGCTGTGCAACCCCGGCAACCCCACCGGCACGGTCTACGCGCCAGAGGCCCTCGATGCCTTGGCCCAGTTGGTGAAGGACCACGATTTGTACTTGTTTGCGGACGAGGTGTACCGCGAATTCTGCTACGACGGGGCCAAGCCCAAATCGGTGATGCAGCTTCCGGGCCTCGAAGACAACGTTGTGCTCGTTGACAGCGTGTCCAAGCGTTACAGCATGTGTGGTGCGCGCATTGGCGCCATGGTCACCAAGAACCGCGCGGTGCGTAAGGCGGCGATGAAGTTTGCCATGGCACGACTGTCTCCTCCAACGCTTGCACAGGTCGCTTCCGAAGCGGCCTTGGACACCGCGGCCGCCTATTTTGAGGAAGTCCGAGACACCTATGTGGCGCGACGCAATGCGCTCGTGGAGGGTCTGCGCGCCATCCCTGGTGTCAAGGTGCCTACCCCGGGAGGGGCGTTTTACGCGGTGTGCGAATTGCCCATCGACAATGCCGACGCGTTTTGTCAATGGATGCTCGAGCACTTTGACTTGGAAGGAGACACCGTCATGATGGCGCCCGCCACAGGTTTCTACGCCACCGAGGGAGCGGGCACCAAGCAAGTGCGGATCGCGTACGTGTTGGAGGTGGCGCTCATCGAGCGCGCGGTGGCTTGTTTGGCCGCGGCCTTGCAGGAATATCCCGGTCGCCTCGAGGCTTGAATCCGCGACTCTTGATTGTCAAGGGGTTGTCTTGATGACCCCTCGGTTCGGTTGAGGCACGCTATTTTGGGGGTCCAAATCAACTCCATCATGCAGTCTGTGCGATTTTCTCTTTTGGCCTTGTTTTTGGGATTGACCTTGTCTTCCCAAGCAGATCCGGGCGACACGACGTGGGTGCAGACCTACACGTGGGAAGCCCAAAACAATCCCGCCACCGCCTACGACAGCCCCGGCCGTCGTTGGTTTGACTTTCCAAGCCAAGAAGACACCACGTACCGCAAGATTTTGATGTACCACCGCTTGAAGTGCTTCGAAGACGGCACGGCAGGCAACTTGGGTTTTCCTTGTGGGGAGTGGGATTACCTCACGTACAACTACCTCTTTGACCACACGGGGCTTTACGACAGCACGGCGTTGTCGCACCCTCAATACCTCTTGAACGATGCGAGCTTTGAGGAAGCCTCTTTGATTTTGCAGCCTGAGGGCGGCGCGCCGGTGGATACGGTGTGGCGCATGCTGTCCACCACGTCGCATGAGTTTGTGGAGGGCTCCACGACGTGGTCACAGTTGGCGGGGGTGCCGATGAACGATTTGGCCAACACCACCCTGGAAGACCAAACCCGCCACCAATGGCTCTGGTCAGCGGCAGAACTCGATTCTCTGGGCTGGGCTGTGGGCGACACGGCCTGGCGCATGTCGCTTCCCCGCGCAGGCAACTTGGGTGCGTCCTCGGTCGACCGCGCCACGTTGCGGGTCCGCTGGACGGCAACCACCGCTCTCGGAGGCATCGTCACGACAGGATGGACCACCTTGGCCGACGGTCCCATTGCCGTGGGCGACATGGCGTGGTCTTGGGACGTGGACTTTGGGCAACCCCTAACGCGTGAGGCAGACATGAATTTGATGGTGGACTTGGCGTTGGATGGCGTGACCGTGGCAGAGGGCAGTGGCCTGCATGTGCAGACGTTCCTCGTGCCAGACACCTTGTCTCAAACCTGCAATCCCTCGTCGGCGGACGCACCGCAATTCGTGCGCATGGACGGCAACGACCGCATGGAAATCGACCCCGTGGCGTTGCTTGGAATTGACACGACCATCACCTTGGAATGCTGGGTGCGCGGGGATGCTGCGGTGCTTCCGACAAACACCACGTTGTTCGAAGGATTGAACGCGGCCAACCAGCGCGAAGTCAACGTCCACCTGCCCTGGAGCAACAGCCGGGCTTACTGGGACTGTGGGTACGACGGTGGCTACGATCGCATTGACCAGGATGCCGGTGAAGGCATTTTGGAGGGACGCTGGGTGCACTGGGCCTTCACCAAAAACGCGGAAACAGGCGTCATGCGGATGTTCGTCAACGGCCAGCTCTGGTTGACCGGCACGGGCAAAGACAACGTCATCGGAGAGATTGCGCGGATGAATTTGGGGGGCTCATGGAACGGAGACGTCGATTATTACGGCGATGTGGCGTCGTTTCGGATTTGGGATGCGGCGTTGACGGCCCCCACATTGGCGACCTACATGAACGTGTCTTCGATGGATGCGTTGTTGGACCACCCGCACGCCGACGACTTGCGCGGCGTCATCAACATGGACGGCCAGGACGGCGAGGCGACCAACCAGGGCCCCTTGGCCGGTTGGCTGCATGGGGATGCAGGACGCCGGATGTTCTCGCCACGGGAGGCCTTTTTGGATGCGGTGCCTGCCACGCATCGCCCCGCCTTGATTTTGGAAGGGGGTTCGGAGCCTCTGATGGCCGTGGGTGAAGCCATGTGGGCGGACGTGATTCCCGTTCCTCCCATGTCGGTCACGACGTGGGAAGTGGAAGGCAATGGGGTGGTTTGGACCGACTTGCACTATGGTTGGCCTGCCGATTTGGTCACGAGCACCAGCATGGAGTGGGGCGACACCTTGTCCACCAACGCATTGTCCGGAGAGGTTGTGGAGTACAACAACGAAGGGCTCAACTACTGGTCAGAGCCGTTTGAAATCATCGACCGTTACGAACTCGCACGCTACATCACGCCCTACGGCATCAACCTGACGCTCGGTCCCGACGGGTGGGCGTGGGTGTTTGATGTCACGGACTACGCGCCGCTGTTGAAGGACAGCGTGGAATTGCAGTGCGGCAATTGGCAGGAGCTGCTCGATTTGAAGTTTGCCTTCATCGAGGGAACGCCGCCGCGCGATGTGGAAAATGTGACTGCGTTCTGGAAGGGCATCCACTACTTGAACAACTGGGATGCCACCATTTTGCCCCAAACATATGCGCCCGGGGAGGGCGAAGAGATGTGGCGTTTGAAGACGCGCGCGAGTGGCCACGACTTTGGCCAAGGGAACAACTGCGCGGAGTTCTGCTACAACACCCACAGTGTGAAGGTCAACGACACGCAGCAATGGAGCTGGGAAATCATGCAGGAGTGTGCGGACAACCCGCTGTACCCGCAGGGGGGAACTTGGATCTACGACCGCGCAGGTTGGTGTCCAGGGGCACCCGTGCGCACCGAGGATTTGGAATTGACCCCACTCGTGGCGGGACAGGACAGCTTCACCGTCGAATACGACGTGACGTACGATCCGTACGGGAACTACCGCATGGAAGGCCAAATCATCGGCTACGGACCGGCCAACATGGCCCATGATGTGGAGGTGATGGAGATCCTTGCGCCCAACGACGACAAGTTGTTGTCGCGCTTGAATCCTGTGTGTGAAAACCCCGTGGTTCGAATTCGCAACACGGGATCCGAACCGTTGACTTCGGTCACCTTCACGTACGGCATCACGGGCGAAGCCTTGGTGACGGAGACCCTCACATTCGAATCGCCGTTGGCGTTCCTCGAAACGCGTGACGTGGAACTGCCCTACGACGCCACGGCCTACTTCGTGGGGGACGACGAGGAACTGCTGCGCTTTGAAGTGCGTGGCGATGTGGCAGGCGATTTGGATGAAGATCCCTCCAACGGCTGGATGTCGACGACCTTCCGTCGCCCTCCAACATGGCAATACAACAGCTTGGACGACAACCGCATGATTGTCTGGACCAAGACCAACAACGTGCCAGGAGAGACGACTGTGGAAATCCGTCACGCAGATGGAGGGCTGTACTGGGCCCGCAGCTACAGCCAAGCAAACACCACCTACCGGGACACCATCGTGCTCAACCAAGGGTGCTACCGGTTCACCGTCAACGACAGCGGGGACGATGGCATTGATTTTTGGGCCAACAACGATGGTTCTGGATACGTGCGTCTCAAAAAGGTGGCCGGTGGAAATTTCAAAGTCTTTGAATCCGACTTTGGAAAGTCCATCTCCCAGGCCTTCTACTGGGCCACCGACTTGTACAGCGGGGTGGACGAACAACCGGAAGTAGGCGGCGATGTGGCCGTGTTCCCCAACCCCTTGCAAGACCAGCTCACGTTGCTTCCTGCGGGATTCTCAGGCCAAGCCGAATACCGCATTCACAACGTTCAAGGTCAGTTGATCGACCAGGGGTTGTGGCAAGCGCAGGCGGGACGGCAGTCCATCTTGGACGCCAGCACCTGGCCTTCGGGCACGTTGGTGGTCGTGGTGCGCCAAGAAGACCAAGTATGGACGCGTTGGGTGGTGAAGGAGTGATTTGAGGGGGTGTTTGCGTAAAAAGACCTGTTTTTGACAACGACCCCCCCCCTCATTGTGGAGGGGTTGTTGATGAATTTTTGATGTTTTCTCTTCGACACCCCCTCTTTGGAGGAAGGGTCGGCGTATTTTTGCCCAAAATTCTACGCCATGAGCCTCAACCGTCAACAAGCCCTGCACGAAGTGTTGGATCGCGTGCCGAACCACCAGTCTCGTCCGGCCAACAAAATCTCCGAGTACTTCGGTGAAAACGTGTTCAACTTGCACGTGATGCGTTCATACCTGCCGGACGAAGCTTACGACGGCATCGTGGAGGCCATGGAAAAGGGAACCCCCATTAGCCGCAAAGTGGCAGACCAAACGGCGTCGGCCATGAAGGAGTGGGCGATCAGCCGTGGTGCGACGCACTACACGCACTGGTTCCAACCCTTGACCGGAAGCACGGCGGAAAAGCACGACAGCTTCATCTCGCCTACAGCCGATGGGCGTGCCATTGAAAAGTTCGATGGAACCTTGCTCGTGCAGCAGGAACCCGACGCCTCTTCGTTCCCAAGCGGCGGCATTCGCAACACGTTTGAGGCCCGTGGTTACACGCTGTGGGACCCCACTTCTCCCGCGTTTGTGTGGGGAGAAACGCTTTGCATCCCCACCATCTTCATCAGCTACACCGGATACGCCCTCGACAACAAGATGCCCCTCCTGAAGGCGCTGTCTGCAGTGGACGCGGCAGCCACGTCGGTGTGTCAGTACTTCGACAAGAACATCACCAAGGTGAATGCCACCTTGGGTTGGGAGCAAGAGTACTTCCTCGTGGACAAGGCGTTGTATGCGGCGCGCCCCGACTTGGCCATGACCGGCCGTGCGTTGTTTGGCGCAGCCCCTGCAAAGGGTCAGCAACTCGACGACCACTACTTCGGTGCCATTCCCGAGCGCGTGTCTGCGTTCATGAAGGACTTCGAAATGGAAGCGCACAAGTTGGGCATTCCCGTGACCACGCGTCACAATGAGGTGGCGCCCAACCAATTTGAGTTGGCACCTGTGTTTGAAGAGGCCAACCTCGCCAACGACCACAACCTCCTCTTGATGGAGTTGTTGGAAAAGGTGGCACGTCGCCACGACTTCCGCATCTTGCTTCACGAGAAGCCTTTTGCAGGAGTGAACGGTTCGGGCAAGCACAACAACTGGTCGCTCGGCACCAACACCGGGGTCAACCTTCTCAAACCTGGCAGCAACCCCAAGACCAACCTCCGCTTCTTGACGTTCTTCGTAAACACCTTGGCGGCATTGCATCGTCACGCAGACGTGGTTCGCGCGTCGATTGCGAGCGTCGGGAACGATCACCGTTTGGGGGCCAACGAAGCCCCGCCAGCCATCATGTCAGCTTTCATCGGTTCGCAGTTGACAGAGTCACTCGACGCCCTCGAAGCGAGCATTAAGGCGGGTAAATTGACCCCCGATGACAAGACGGCACTGAAGTTGGAAATCGGCCGCATTCCTGAGGTGTTGCTCGACAACACCGACCGCAACCGTACTTCTCCTTTCGCCTTCACAGGAAACAAGTTTGAATTGCGCGCGGCGGGATCCACGGCCAACTGTGCGGTGCCCATGACCGTGCTCAACACCATCGTCGCCGAGCAACTCAATGCATTCAAGGCTGCAGTCGATGCCCGCATCAAGGGTGGAGACAAGAAAGACGACGCCTTGTTGAAAGAGTTGCAGAAGCTCATCAAGGAGCACAAGGCCATCCGCTTTGAAGGCAACGGTTACGGCGACGAGTGGGTCAAGGAGGCCAAAAAGCGTGGCTTGAGCAACCTCACGGACACGCCCACGGCGCTTCAGGTTTGGGGCCGCAAAGAAGTGGCAGAATTGTTCTCCTCCTTGGGCGTATTGACCACAGAGGAGCTCCACGCCCGCCAGGAAGTGGAATACGAGAACTACATCATGAAGCGCCAAATCGAGGCGCGCATCGCGGGAGACATGGCCACCAACATCGTGCTGCCTGCAGCCATTGCCTACCAAAACATGCTCATCGAGAACATCAGCGGTTTGACCGATGTGTTTGGGAAAGACGCCAAGGCGATGACCGCAGGTCAACGCGAAGTCCTCGCAGAGGTGTCTGAATGCGTAAGCAAGTTGCACACGTCTGCCTCCAGCTTGCGCAGCGAGCGCTCCAAAATCAACAAGATGGACGACATCGCCAAGCGCGCTGTGAAGTACGGTTCTGTGGTGACCCCACTCATCGAAGAGGTCGGGAACCACTGCGCCCGCTTGGAGCAATTGGTGGACAATGAGATTTGGCCCTTGCCCAAATTCCAGGAAATGTTGTTCACGCGCTGAGAACGCGTCACGGGCTTCTTGGCCGATTCACCATCGGCTGTTCGAGAAATGGAAAAGGCGTCTCCACAGGGGGGCGCCTTTTTTCTGTACTTTCACACCTTGATTCACCAAGCCTAATTAGGAATGCCTACCAACCTGCAAGCATCCGTGGCCCGCTTGAGTGCCACAGTCCTTTTCTCTTTGTTCGCCGCAGCCGCAGCGTTTGCCCAGAGCGACATGACGTTCGAAGCCGACCAAGCGTTTGAGCGTCGTGGATACCACGAGGCGGCCCGCGAATACGTGGCGTTGTACGCCAAAATCAAGTCTGACGTCGCTCTTAAGGCGTACTGCGCTTTCCAAGCGGGAGAGTCGTACCGCCTCCACCACGAGCCTGAAATGGCGACAGAGTGGTACGACAAGGCGATTGGCTTGAAGTACGGCGACCGCAACAGCATGGTGTTCTTGGTGTACGGGGACGCACTCCGTGACCAGGAGGCATTCGATGAGGCCATCGAGATGTACGCGCGTTACCAAAACGCGGGAGGCGATTCCAACGTGGCCGAAAGCCGCATTGAAAACGCTGACCTCGCAGCCATCATGATCGAGGAGCCCGAGAGCCGTTACATCGTGGAGCCCATGGTGTTGTTGAACTCGGCGTCGTACGATTTCTGCCCCACTTTCACAGGCAAGAAGCAGGACGAGCTGGTGTTTGCTTCTTCGCGTGAGTCCGCGACAGGAACCGACGAAGATCCCATCACGGGCCAAGCCTACATGGATTTGTTCCACAGCGACATGGACAAGAAGGGACGTTGGAGTGAGCCTGAGCCTTTGGGCAACACCATCTGCACCGTTCACAACGAAGGAGGTGCCACGTTCGACAGCGATGGCAAGGTGATTTACTTCACGCGATGCGTGGACATGGACGGTTCGAACTTGGCCTGCGACATTTACATGGCCAAGAAGCAAGGGGCCAGCTACGGGGCTTCTTCGGCGTTGGGTTTGATCAACCGCGAAGAGAACGACAGTTCTCAAGTGGGACACCCCACCATGTCTCCCGACGACAACATCTTGATTTTTGCGTCAGACATGCCCGGTGGATTCGGAGGCAAGGACCTTTGGTACGTGGAGGCCGTTGACGGGTCCTTTGAAGGTGCAGTGCCACAAAACCTCGGTGCGAACATCAACACGGCAGGTGACGACATGTTCCCGCACTACCGCGACAATGGTGATTTGTACTGGTCGACCAACGGCCGTGAAGGTCTTGGTGCGCTAGACCTGTGGAAGGCTGAAGGCCGCGAAGGCAAGCTCGCCTTTGCAGAGCCCTCAGCGTTGCCTTACCCCCTGAATTCGGCTTCTGACGATTTTGCCATTTCGTTCCGCGACGGCATGGAAGAGGGCATGTTCACCTCCAACCGCGTGGGTGGCAAGGGCGTCGACGATTTGTACTCGTTCAAACTGCCTCCGTTGGAGTTCTGTTACCAAGCTTACGTTTATGACTATGACACAGGCATGCCCATCGAAGGGGCGACAGTCACATTGGAATCCAATGACGGTTCTTCAAATGCCTTCACTTCCGATGGAGAAGGGGAATTGTCATTGTGTGACGGTGAAATCGGAGAGAACATGA
>JBMZAL010000009.1:0-15212 GCA_049611325.1 Flavobacteriales bacterium | reverse complement strand
GGGGCGCCTTTGATCGAGCGGTTGCCCATGGCCGCCTTGACGGGCCTCATGATCATGGTGGCCATCGGCACGTTTGAGTGGGCTTCGTTGCGCACCTTCCGCCGCATGCCGACATCCGATGTGCTCATTATGGTGCTGGTCACCTTGGTGACCGCGGTGCTGCACAACTTGGCGTTGGCCGTGCTGCTCGGGGTGGTTGTGGCGGCGCTGGTGTTCGCCTGGGACAACGCCATCCGCATCCGGGCGCGGAAGCGTGTGGACGAGAAGGGCTGGAAGCACTATGAGATTTACGGCCCGTTGTTTTTTGGCTCCACGACGGTGTTTGCGGAGAAGTTTGACGTCGCCGGGGATCCAGAGCATGTGGTCATCGACTTTGCCGAAAGTCGCGTGGTGGACATGTCGGCCATCGAGGCAATCAACCGGTTGACCTCGCGTTACGAGGAGGCGGGCAAAACTGTTCACCTCCGGCATCTGAGCGAAGACTGTCGACGCCTCATGGACAAGGCCGACGATTTGATCGAAGTCAACCACTTCGAGGACCCTACCTACAAGGTGCTGACAGACCAAACGTGAGACCTCCCCTCGGGGTATGTAAGTTTGCGCCCAACGCATCCTTGTTCTCAGCATGATTCATTACAATCCCAAGAGCTGGTTCAGCCTGATTTTCGCGGCCTACAGCCGGCAGGTGTTTCGCAAGTTGTTCCCATTGATGCTCGCCATGGGCGTGCTGAGTGCGGGCGTATGCTACATCGAGCTGCATTACCTCAAAGAGCCGGTGGAGCTCAGCAACGTGGTTCATTCGCTGCTCGGATTTGTCCTCTCGCTCTTTTTGGTGTTCCGGACCAACACCGCCTACGATCGCTGGTGGGAAGGACGAAAGCAGTGGGGTGGATTGGTGAACGTGTCACGCACCCTCGCCACCCGCGTGCGCGAATTCAGCACAGATGAGGCCACGGCAGAATTTTACCGAATCCACATCCCTGGTTTTGTCGAAGCGCTGCGGGATCACCTGCGTCCTTCTCAACCAGGGGAGCCCAAGCGTCCCGAGGGTGCGCCCTTTGTGTCGGCAGACCACGCGCCCAATGCATGGGCGCAGGCCATGGAGCGTGAAGCCATGAAGCGGCTTGCCGCGGGCGAGTGGACGCCCCAGCAACATTGGTTGGTCTCCCAAAACCTGGAGCGCATGGTCGACATCCTCGGTGCATGTGAGCGCATCCTCAAGACCCCCATTCCCTACAGCTACAGCATGTTCATGAAGAAATTCATCTTTCTGTACGTGGTGACGCTCCCGTTGGGCTTTGTGACGACCTTCGGCTGGTGGGCGGTGCCCGTGGTGATGTTGGTGTTTTACATCCTTGTGAGTGTGGAGTTGATCGCGGAGGAAATCGAAGACCCGTTTGGGGTGGATGAAAACGACCTCCCGCTTGACGGTTTGTGCGAGACCATTCGGACCAACACCGAGGAGATCCTGACGCGTGGCTGATTCTTCCCCAGCACCCTTTCGCAGGGGCCAAATCGCAGGCGCCCTTTTCCTTGCTCTGGGCGCGACCTGTGGCGCCTTGGGCGCCCACGCCCTCGAGTCCGTGATGACCCCCGAACGTCTGAATTCTTGGGGCACGGCAAGCCTGTATCTCCTTGTCATGGGTGCAGGCCTGATTGGCGCTTCCCAAAGCGCAAGCCAACGGCGGTCTCAAGTCGCGCTGGATGCGGTGTGGGTGGGCACCGTCTTGTTCTCGTGCAGCATCATGGGCCTTGTGACCTTGGCCACCTTGGAGGTCGGGGCAGGATGGCGGGCCGTGTTGGGTCCGGTCACTCCGCTGGGTGGGGTGCTGATGATTGGCGGCTGGGTGGGATGGGCGTGGTCTCGGCGTTCGCACTGAACCAAAAATGGACGTCGTTTGCCGGAAGCGCACTTTTGACCCAGATGTGACAATTCAAGCATCTCTCTCGGCAAGGGGCACGGGTACTTTTGTGCCCTATGCATTGGCGTCAACGTATCGGCCTCGGGCTGTTGGGTGTGTTGTGGACGACCCTCGTTCAGGCCCAAGTGCTGTCTGGCGTGGTGGTGGACCCGCGGGGGACGCCCATTCCCGATGCTTTTTGCAAGGCGGAAGACAAGGTGGCCATCACTGACAGTCAGGGCAGGTTCCACTTTGATGCCATGGGCGACCTTGCCCGCGTGGTGTTGGTGGTCTCCCACGTGGGATGCCAAACCACCCAGCAGGAAACGAGGTTGCCCAACGTGGACGTGGTTGTGGTTCTTCAGAAAGTCACCCAAACGCTGACGGAGGCTGTGATCCAGTCGCACGACGACCGTCCTCACGGGGCCACAGTGGCGGACATCCGGGAATTAGAAGTGCAAGCCTTGGACGCGATTCCCGCAGCGTCACGCATTCAGGCCTTGAAATCGGTTGCCGGGGTGCACTTGATGTCTGCCGGACCCGGCATGTTGCGTCCCGTGTTGCGCGGACTGTCGGGATTGCGCGTGGCCACGATGTTCTTGAATGCCCGCGTCGAAAGCCAGGCCTGGGGAGAAGGACACGGCATTTTCTTCCCGGAACAAGGCGTGTCGCGCATGGATGTCATCCGAGGCCCCGAGGTCTTGCAATACGGTCCCGATGCATACGGAGGTGTATTGAAGGTTGTGCCCACAGGGCCGCTGGCAGAGGTGGGGCGTTTGACGCAATTGTCCCTCACCGGCCACAGCAACACGGAAGGCTTTCAAGCGAGCGTCATGACCCAAAAACGAAGCGCCAAAGCCCACCATGTGATTTTGTCGGGGGTGAATCGGTTTGGGGAATACACCTTGCCCTCGGGTGAGCGGGCCTCCGGTTCTGCGTTGCGGCAATTCTATTCTCAGGGCCGGTTTGGGTACCTGCGCGACTGGGGCACGTGGGAAGGCGCATACAGCTCTTGCTACAACACCGCGGGCATTGTGGGAACAGGAGGCACCGAACAATCTGGGGATCACATGCTGACGCTGGGTGCGCATTTTCGCACGGGGTTGTGGGAGTGGCATCCCACCCTGAGCTACCAATTGAACCACCGGAAAGAACTGGATGTGGTGGGGCCCGACAGTTTGACGGAGGAGAACGAAATCGATTACACCCGGCTGGATTTGAGCCTCCGGTCTTCTCGGTTTGACATCCGTGCGTCGCGCTCCGGCGAGGACGGTTGGGATTGGACCTTGGGCAGCCAGGGGTACTCCAAGACCAACACCAACGACTCGGTGCTCATCGCGACGTCCGAACAGTTGATTCCCGACGCCACCATCCAGGGTGGAGGCCTTTATGCCAAGGTCTCTCGCGACGTGGGTGCCTGGATTCCCTCTGCTTCTGTGCGAGGAGACGTGCATGGATTGACTTGGGAAGCCCGTCCACCCCTGGCCGACGTCACCGCATTGGCCGAAGGAGGTGCACGGGCTTATGCCATGATTTCGGGCGCCGTGGGGGGCAAATGGCGTGCTTCTGAAACGAGCACCTTGGGTCTTCACGTGCTCCGTGGCAACCGGACCCCTGGGTTGGCAGAGCTGCTTGCATTTGGCAACCACCACGACAGCTTCAGGGAGGAGCAGGGAGACCCTGATTTGGACTTGGAGACCAGTCACAGCGTGGAATTGCAGTGGGTGAAAGCCGCGCGGGACGAGCACGGATGGAGCGGTGATGTCGCCATGTACGCCAGCCACATCGCCAATTACATGATGCTGGTGCCCAACGGAGAAGTCAATGCGCTTGGACTGCCTGTGCAACTTCACCAGGCCACCGAAGCCCGCTTGAACGGTGTGGATGTCAATGCCCTGTATGTTCCGCAATGGGCTTCGTCTTGGACGTTGCGCACGGCGCTCTCTTTTGTGGACTCGCGGGATCGAGAGGGAGCCGAATTGCCATGGACGCCGCCACCGACGGGGCGATGGGAACTGAGACGCGCGTGGGGTTCGGAGGGCAAGATCTCAGGCATGTCGGGATTGGTGTTGGAGGCCTCTCGGGATGCGGTGCTCCTCCACGCGAGCACCTCGGTTCAATGGGGCACGCACCTTCGCGTGAATGCGCAGGTCATCAACCTCACCAACCAGGCGTACATCCCCACACTGTCCCTGCTTCGCAACTTGGGGATTCATGAGCCGGGCACCAATGTGCGGCTCCAGTTGGTGTATTCCCTCTGAGTCGGCCGCGCGAGTTCCAACGTTTCTGTGTCGTTTGGCGTAGCTTCAGCAACATGAAACGCAGCCAATTCCTCAAATCCGTTGGTGCCGCACTGGCATTGCCCGCCTCGTTCCCCCTCGCAAGTTCAGCGCAGCGCCTCGCTGCATCAGGTGGTGCAAGTCGGGGCAACTGCGTGCTTGTTCCCAGCGAAACCCCGGGGCCATTCCCCTTGGATTTGACGGAGAACGACTTCTTCTTTCGGCAGGACATTCGCGAGGATCGCGAAGGAGTGAAGCTGCGTCAGCGCGTGCGCATCGTGGGGGCGGACAATTGTGAGCCGATGGCCAATGTGCGCGTCAACATTTGGCATTGCGACCGCGATGGCGATTACTCCGGATACGCGGCCATGGCGTCTGAAGGGCTGACGTATTGCCGCGGATACCAGATGACCGACGCCAACGGCGAGTGCGAATTCGTGACCATTGTTCCTGGATGGTACCCGGGCCGCGTGACGCACGTGCACTTTCAGGTGTTTGTGAGCTCTCAATACAGCGTGGTCAGTCAGTGGACATGGCCGCACGATGCTGTAGTGGAGGCGGTCGGTGCCCACCCGGGGCTGTATCCAGCGGGTCCGGACCCCTTGTCGCCAGAACAGGACGGCGTGTTTGCCGATGGGTTTGAATTCCAAATGGCCGACTTGGCGTGGGACGAAGAAGTGCAGGAATACGTCTCCTTGTACGAGGCCACCGTGGAGGGCGCGGGCACAAGTGGCGTCGGTTATCAAGAGTTGCAGCGTTCGGAGGTGTTCCACCTGGGCCAAAATTTCCCCAACCCCGTCTCCACAGCCACCGAAATCGCCCTCGATTTGAAGCAGCCCGGCGAAGTGTTTTGGGCGCTCTGGAGTGCAGAGGGCCAATGTGTTCATTTCGTGGATTTGGGGATGAAGACTGCAGGTCGCCATGTGATTCGGGTTGATTTCGCAGCGCTTGGATTGCCGGCGGCATCTTACCTCTATCGCGTCGAAGTGGAGACCAGTCGCGGACGATTCACAGATGTGAAGCGCATGACGCTTGCGAAGTGAGGGTGGCGTGACGGACCTTTGACGCCATGAACGATTGGATCAACGTGGCGCTGGAGGCCAGCTTGGAAGCGGGCCAGGCCATCATGGACATTTATGAGAGCGACGATGTGGGTGTCGAATACAAGGAAGATGCAAGTCCCTTGACCCGTGCGGATCGTGCAGCCCACCACGTCATCCTGCGGCACCTTGAGCCCACGGGCATTCCCGTGCTTTCGGAAGAAGGCAAGCACATGCCCTTTGAGGACCGCTCGCAATGGGATGAACTCTGGATCGTCGACCCTGTGGATGGCACCAAAGAATTCATCAAGCGCAACGGAGAGTTCACCGTCAACATCGCCTTGGTTCGCCATGGTCGCGTGGCGGGTGGGGTGGTCTTGGCCCCCGTTCTCGGCCACGCGTATGTGGGGGTGGTGGGAGAAGGCGCATGGCGGTTGGACGTCTCCGCCGATGCCGACGCCGCATGGAACACCCGAGTGTCTCTTCCTGTGAATGCAGGGAAGCGCGCATTCACGGTGGTGGCCAGCCGCTCGCACATGTCGCCAGAAACGCAGGCGTACGTGGAAGAGGCCAAGTCGATCCACGGCGAGGTGAACCTCATCTCCAAGGGCAGTTCCCTCAAGCTCTGCATGGTGGCCGAGGGCACGGCGGATGCCTATCCGCGTTTTGCGCCCACCATGGAGTGGGACACTGCGGCAGGCCAAGCCGTTTGCGAGGCTGCGGGGTGCGAAGTCATTGACCAAAACACCGGCGAGCCCATGCGCTACAACCGCGAAGACCTGCTCAATGCTTGGTTTTTGGTGGCGCGCTCTTCTTGAAGGGCTGCGGACATTTACCTTGACCCCATGAAGATCAAAGCCGCTTTTGTGAAATGAAGCACCTCGCCTTGTCTTGTTGGTTCGCGCTGCTGGCATTGGCCGGAACAGATTCCGCGCACGCCCAAATGCAATGGTGGCCCACGGAAGTCAGTGCGACGAGCGGGGTTTGGGTTGCAGAAGGCGACATGCAAGACGTCGTGGAATCTGCGGCCTTCGGTGCCCATGTGGGATGGATGACGCGCGCCACCAACGGGTGGGCCGCCTTTTTCGGAGGCGTGGAGCACGGGGGATTTGTGGGCGTTCACCGCATTGGTTCCTCCCTGTATGGCTGGCAGCCTCAGATGGGCTGGACCTTGAGGACGGGACAAACCCGTCTCGTGGGTTGGTCGTTCAGCACGGGTTTGGCGTACAATACGCGCGTCTACAACCCGGAAGAGCCCAACCCAGACCTTGTTGCAGTGGGCTCTCACCTCAACGGCCTGATTCGACTGGGCATCACCGTGGCCAACGACAGTCCGATCAGCTTGGGGCTGGGCATCCTGCACACGAGCAATGGGGGACTGCGCCGCCCCAACAAAGGCATCAATACACCGCACGCCAAGTTGATTGTCCGCGTGGCAGAGACGCCGCGTCGCAAGGTGTACATGGATGGCGCGGATCCTCGTCAATGGCGTCACGCAGTGGGGTTGGGCATCGGCGGTCGAGACCATGGGGCGTATGGCGGCCATGTCTACGGGGTCCAAGAGTTGTTTGCCCAATCCACCTACGTATTGTCACCACGGTACGGGGTCACGGCCCAAGCGGCCCTTGTGCACCACGGTGCGCTGCGCGCCGACGAGAACACCGATGCCCCGTCCGACAGCATGGCCACGAATCCGTTGGACCGCTTGCAGCCGGGATTGAGTGCGGGGTGGTCTTGGCTGTTTGGTCGGGCGCGTTTGGATTTGATCAAAGGAGGGGTGTTTCTTCACCCCACGCCGGGCTTCATCAAGGGGTACAACAAAGCACAAGTCTTTTTGTCCGTGCACTCAGCGCTTGACGTGTTTGTGTCTTTGCGGTTCACCGATTGGCGTGCGGATTACGTCAGTGCAGGGGTGGCCCTCCGTTGGGGCACTTCCGAGCGAGAATGCAACACCTGTCCCAAGTGGGACCTCTGATGCGGCAACGTTGATTGCCCCGCTGCGTCTTATATTACAGAGACGCGCATGAATCCCCAACCACCATACGACACCCTCATCCTCGAAGGAGGAAGCTTGCGTTGTGCCTTCACGGCCGGGGTCATGGATGCCTTGCTCTTGCTGGGCCCCTTGAAGTTCGATCGCATCTTCGGGATCAGCGCGGGGTCGATGGTGATGGCCACCTACCTGTCTGGCCAATACAAGCATTTCTACAGGATTTCACGTGATTTGGTCGAAGACGGCACGTTCATCCGCTTTTCTTCGGCATGGTCGAAGGAGGGGTTGATGAATTTGTCACACTTGAGGGCGCACGTCATGCGGCATGCGCCGCTCGATTTGGACACCCTAGGTGTCGCCCAGAAATCCACCCAAGCCATCGTGGTGACAACGCATCTGGAAACGGGGGAACCCCGATACATTGAGCCCCAAGGGCGAGACTGGATGGACGCGCTCGTGGCGTCGTCGTCTTTGCCCATGGTGACCCGCGGCAAGGTCCAATTTCGCGGGGAGTGGATGTTTGACGGGGGATATTCCGATCCGTTGCCGCTGGACAAGGCCCTGGACATGGGTGGTCGGCGCATCTTGGTGGTGCGCACCAGGCCCATGGGTGACCACGCTTCCCAGAGCTACGTGGATTCTTTTGGGATGTACTGGCATCGGCACAACAAGGTCTTGGCGCCGCTGTTTTTGGAAGGATACGAGCGGTACAACGACACGGTCGACCGCCTGCTTCGTGGGGGCGACAACCATGGCCGGACATGGGAGGAGATTGCACCGCCCTATCCGCTTCAAACCGACGCTTGGACCGTGGGCGCCAAAGAAGTGGCCCAAGACTACCGCCTCGGCGTGGACACGGCCATGAACTGGTGGGCCCATCGACACCTTTCGTGAGTCCAAGCAGGAATTGACGTACTTCGCGTCAATCGGACACCTTTCTGTGCCTCAAAAGCAAGTTTTTCTCAATGCGTTGATGTAGCTTGCACTCACGCTGTGAAAGCCCTGGCTTGAGTGAACAATGACTTCCTCTGGATTGCAGCGTCACACCTGATCTGTTTGCCCAAGCCCCTTGAATTTGCGATTTCGTTGACACGCCGTTGGAAGCGTGTGCTGCGTTGTGCCGATGCCTCAAACATGGGGTGGGGATGCGCGGCCTTGATCGTGGTGTGCGGGACATCGTGTCACTTGGACTCCTCAGAAGAGGGAGTGACCGATGCGCAGCTCGAGGCCTTTCGAGCCTCCGCACGTGTGGAACAGTTGCTGTCTGAGATGACCTTGGAAGACAAGGTGGGGGAGATGACCCAATTGACCTTGGACATGTTGTGCGTAGGCGAGTGGGAGGAGGAACCCCAAAAGCACATTGTGTTGGAGGAGCCGCATAGGCTTGACGAGAATCACTTGCAAGAGGCCTTTGAGGAAGGTCGAGTCGGGAGCGTGCTTAATTGCGGAGGGCACGCCTATCCAACCGCGCAATGGCGCGAATTGATTTCAGGCATTCAGGACGCCAGCATGCAAGCCAAAGGCATTCCCACCCTCTACGGCGTGGATGCCATTCACGGCGCGACCTACACGTCAGGTGCGGCCTTGGGACCGCAGCAACTCGCGCTGGCAGCCACGTGGGACACCTCGCTCGTGCGAAAAATGGCGGAGGCCACGGCTCAGGAAATCACGGCATGCGGCATTCCATGGAATTTCGCCCCTGTCCTCGACGTGGGGCGTGACCCCCGTTGGCCACGGTTTTGGGAAACCTTTGGCGAGGACCCCAAACTCGTGGGAGACATGGGCGAGGCCATGGTCCGCGGCTTCCAAGAAGGTCCTGTTACGGTGGCGGCCACGCTGAAGCACTACATGGGGTACAGCACCCCGTGGAGCGGCAAAGACCGCACGCCCGCCTACATTCCGGAACGCCAACTCCGCGAGATTTTCCTGCCGCCTTTTGCCCAAGCGATCGAGGCGGGGGCCATGACGGTCATGGTGAACAGCGGGGAGATGAACGGCATTCCCACCCACGTCAACCGATTCGTATTGACCGACATCTTGCGGGGTGAGCTCGGTTTTGAAGGGCTTGCGGTCACCGATTGGGAGGACATCAAGTATTTGGTCGAACGTCACAGGGTCGCTGCGACGTACAAGGATGCGATTCGCATGGCCATTTTGGCGGGAATCGACATGAGCATGGTGCCTCAGGATTTGGAATTTCCCGTCCTTTTGAAGGAACTCGTCGAAGAAGGCCAAATCACAGAAAGCCGCATCGACCTCAGTGTTCGCCGCATTCTGGCCGTGAAGGAAAAGCTCGGACTGTTGGGGCCCGACGGCGCCACGCTGGCCCCGGCCTTGACCGAGGACAAGCGTCAAGGATTGGCGGGCCCCTCGGCACGCGCCGCCTTGGAATGCATCACGGTCTTGAAAAACGAAGGCGCGCACGCCATTTACCCTGACCAGCCTGTGCTGCCCCTTGGGGGACAAGGCACCATCTTGGTTTCAGGCCCCACGGCCCATTCACTCAATGCACTCAATGGCGGGTGGTCCGGCACCTGGCAGGGCACAGATCCGACGTACAACAATCCAGGGCGCCTGACGGCAGTTGAGGGAATGCGTGAAGAATTTGGCGCCAACCGCATCACGTTTGAGGCGCTCGACGACATGGCTTTTGACGCGCAGGACATCCAAAGGGTGGTCAAGGCAGTGAAGACATCTCGTCCCCAAGTGGCCGTGCTGTTCCTCGGAGAAATGCCCTATACCGAATTGGTCGGAAACATCGGAGACCTCCGCTTGCCGGACAACCAATTGGATTTGGTGCGAGAAGTGGCGGCCACGGGCACGCAAGTGGTGGCGGTGTTCATTGAGGGACGGCCTCGAACCTTCTCGCAAGTGGAGGAAGAGCTCGAAGCTGTGGTGATGGCGTATCTGCCCGGTGAATTTGGCGCGCAAGCCATCGCGCAGGTGTTGAGCGGGGCCTACAACCCGTCGGGCCGTTTGCCGTTTACGTGGCCGCGTGAAGCCTCGAGCCACGTGACTTACGATCGAAAGGGAACAGAAAACGTCGACACCGATTTTGAGATGACGGCGTTCCGTCCGCAATACGCGTTTGGCCACGGCTTGAACTACAGTGAAGTCAAGACCACAGGCATCCGGTTGCTCAACGAGGCAGACATTCGTCTGGGTGACGATCTACGGGTGGAAGTCACCCTAGAGAACGTGGGGACGCGCACCTCTTCAGAAGTGGTGATGCTCTTCTCCCAAGACCGCGTGGCGTCCATCACACCCAGCCAAGACAAGCTCAGGGCCTACAAGCGCGTGTTTGTGGACGCCGGTGCAACAAAACAAGTGCAACTCAACGTCTCCACTCCGGAACTGGGGTTTATTGGACACGACCATGGCTATGTCGTGGAACCGGGTATTTTTGCCCTTCGAGTTGCAGACCAACTCACAGAATTTGAATTAAAGAAATAATCATACGATCCATGAAACAATTGTTCTCCCTTGCTGCTGCTGCCCTCCTCGCGTGGGGCGCCCAAGCCCAAACCACGTTCAACGTGGACATGACCTGTGCCCCTGAGGGCTTCGAAAACGTCTTTGTGACCGGCCCCTGGTGCGGTTGGTGTGCAAACGACACGTACAACACGATGACCGACCCCGATGGGGACGGCGTGTACACGGTGGAAGTTGCCGACTTGGAGGGCGTGGTGGAATACAAGTACGCCATCAACGGATTTGCCGACCAAGAAAACTTGGTCAACGACATGGTTGACGGAGCGACATGCGCGCCTGTGACGGACTACAGCGGCTACGCCAACCGTCAAATTGACGCTGGATCCGTGTCCAACGATTACTACGGGACATGCGATGGCACGTGCAACGATACGCCTCCTCCTCCAGGCGGTACCGTGTTGTTCCGCGTGGACATGAGCGAATACGCTGGGACATACGGTACGGTCAACCTTAACGGTTCATTCAACGGCTGGTGCGGCGCTTGTGCAACCATGATCGACGACGACGGCGACATGGTGTTTGAGCTTCCTGTTGATTTGCCCGGCGGCACCGTCGAGTACAAGTTCACCTTGGACGGTTGGACCGCGCAAGAAGAGTTTACGGATGGCGACCCATGCACCTCGACCATCGATGGGTACATCAACCGTACCCTAGATGTGACGGGCGACTTGGATTTGCCAGTGGTGTGTTACAACCAGTGCACGGCCTGCAACGCCGAGCCTGTCCCTGGTTGCACAGACGCCACGGCATGCAACTACGATGCGGCAGCCACGGAAGACGACGGCAGTTGTGTGTTTGGTGACGGTCCAATTGTGGAGTTGACTGTGGAGGACGCTCTTTGCTTCGGTGGCGAGGGCGTGCTCTCTTTGGATTCGGCCACAATGCTCCTTTTGGACGACGGGTTGATCACAGTCGAAGTGCTTGGAGCGGGAGAAACGCTTCCTGCAGGAGACTACATTTTTGTGGCGACAGACACGCTCGGTTGCTCCAGCGAGACGGCTTTCACGATTGGTGAACCCGATGAGCTTGTGATTGACGTGACCATTGTGTCTGAAGATTCAGGCGCTGGCGATGGCCAGGCGGAAGCCACGGTCACGGGCGGCACGCCTGAATACAACGTCGTTTGGAACAACATGACTGGCATGGAAGCCAACCCTGATTCTTTGTCAGGAGGCTTGTACACTGCGATTGTGACAGATTCCAACGGCTGCACGGCAACTGCGAGCTTAACCATGACCGTGGACGGCATTGTGGAATTCACTGCGCTCGAAGGGGCGTTGTTCCCAGTGCCTGTGAAAGACGCCTTGAACGTGCGTCTGGCGACGCCATTGAACAGCGCTGCACGTGTGGACATCCGCGACGTTCAAGGTCGCTTGATTGAAAGCACCCAAATGTTGCCAAACCAACAGCTTTTGGTGTTGGATGCCGCGTCTTGGAACGCAGGTGTGTACACCATTCAAATTTCAAACGAGGAGGCACGCGCTTCCTGGAGCTTCGTGAAATGATTCAACGCATCTCATCGCTGATTGCCCTGGTCTTGCTCTTCGGAGCGAGCTCAGGGCTTTTGGCCCAAACGATTTCGGTCGGCGGAACGGTCGTGGACGGGGACATGCCCCTGCCCGGCGTTTCGGTGACCGTGAAAGGGTCGTATGCCGGAACGGCGACCGACCTGGACGGAAAATTTGCCTTAACGGCCGAGTCTGGGGCCACTTTGGTGTTCTCCTACATCGGCTACCTCCGTCAAGAGTTGACCGTGGCCAACACGGTGTCTGACCTCAAGGTCGTGCTTCAGCCCGACGTGGCTGGATTGGAAGAAGCCGTGGTCATTGGTTATGGCAACCAACAGCGCAGCAAAATCTCTGGTGCGGTGACCACCGTCGACATCAAGGAAGCCACGAGCATCCCCGTCTTGCGCACAGAACAGGCCCTCCAAGGTCGTGCGGCTGGGGTGCAGGTCACGCAGAACTCGGGTCAGCCTGGGTCCACGCAGACCATTCGCATCCGTGGTCTCGGTTCGATCAACAACTCGGACCCTTTGTTCATTGTGGACGGCATCCCTTCCGGAGGCATCGACTACTTGAACCCTTCGGACATTGAGAGCATCAGCATCTTGAAGGACGCGGCTTCCACGGCCATTTATGGTGCACGTGGTGCGAACGGGGTGGTGTTGATCACGACCAAAAAAGGTTCGCGCGGAAGCAAGGCAACCCTGACCTACGACTCTTACGTCGGCATGCAAGAGCCTTGGAAGTTCATGGCTTTGTTGAATGCGGAGGAATACGCGACGTTGATGAACGAAAGCCGCGCGGCTGCCGGATTGGCGGCGTTGCCTGGGTTGACGGATCCCGCGTCTTTGGGCCAAGGAACCAACTGGCAAGAAGCCATGTTCCAACGTGCCCCCATGTCCAACCACAGCGTGCTCTACACCAACGGCACGGAGACCTCGAGCATGGCCATGGGTGCGAGTCACTTCTCCCAAGATGGCATCATCGGGGGGGAGAAAGGTCGCTTTGAGCGGACCACGTTCCGTGTGAACTCCGAGCAGCAAGCAGGGGACCGCATCAAGGTGGGCCAAAACGTGACCTTCACGAACATCAACCGCAGTGCCCTCGCAGTCAACAACGAGTTCGCCACGCCTGTGGTGCGCGCGCTGAACATGGATCCTGTCACGCCGGTGACCCGTCCTGACGGTCAGTACGCGTACACGGACTACATCGACAGCGACATCGTGAACCCCATCAACCAAATCGAGCAGACGTACGACAACTGGACGACGAACCGTTTTGTGGGGAACGTCTTCGGGGAAATGGACTTGACGCCCAACCTGAAGTTCCGTTCGTCGGTCAACGTGGATTTGGCCTTGGGATCTCAGAACATCTTCTTGCCAGCCTACGACTTGGCATTGTTCCCAGGCGACCCTAACCGTCCAGCCACCGAATTCCGCGAGGTCAACTCTTTGATTCGCGCGGAGAACAAATGGTCGACGTGGCAGTGGGAGAACACCCTCACGTACACCAAGGAGTTCGAGAACGAAGACAAGCTTCAGGTCATTGCAGGTTATTCTGCCTTGGAGTCTCGCTCTACGAGCATCACGGCTTCACGTGACAGCTTGGCGACCAACGACCCCACCTACGCGTTCTTGAGCAACAGCTTGAATGTGGAACCCCAAATCCCACGGGCCAGCGACGGCATCAGTGAAACGGCGTGGATTGGACAGTTTGTCCGTGCCACGTACGACCTTGGCAAAGAGTGGTCCTTGATGGGCACCTTGCGTTACGACGGTTCTTCCCGCTTTGGATTGAACAACCGCTTCGGATTGTTCCCCTCGTTCTCTGCGGCTTGGAACTTGACCGAGCGTCCATGGTTCGACGAGAAGGACTGGATCGACTTCTTCAAGGTTCGCGGAAGCTGGGGACGCAACGGAAACGCTGAAATCGGCGACTACGCGTACAGCCCCGTGATCGTGAACGGTTTGAACTACACGTTTGGCCAAGAACAGACCCAAATCATCGGTTCGGGCCCCGTGGCCATTGCCAACCCCGACCTCAAGTGGGAAACGGGTGAGCAAATCAACTTCGGTGTGGACGCAGACTTCTTGGATGGACGTTGGAACGTCATTTTCGACATCTACGAAAAGAACACAATCGACATGTTGGCCTACGTTCCCAACCCCGGCACCGCCGGTTTGGAGCCAGGTCCCTCGAACGTGGCCTCTGCGCGCAACCGCGGTGCGGAATTGGCAGTCGGCTACCAGGGAGGTGAGGGAGACTTCACCTACAACCTGAACGGCAACATCTCTGCATACCGCAACGAAGTCACCGACCTCGGTGCGCCTGTCGACAGCTTGAACCAGCCCATTTTCACGGGCAACGTGTTTGGCTCAGGCGACTTCGTGGCCATCACGGACATCGGCTTGCCCATCGCGACCTTCTGGGGTTTTGAAACGGCGGGCATTTACCAAACCGATGAGGAGGCCATGGCAGACACCAGCCAGGTCAACGCCGTGGCGGGTGACGTCATTTTTGTGGACCAAAACGGCGACGGCGTCATCAACAACGAAGACAAAGTGGTCATCGGCAACCCGCATCCTGACTTCACGTACGGCTTCACGGCTGGTGCGAAGTACAAGAACTTCGACGTGAACTTGTTCTTGCAGGGAAGCCACGGGAACGACATCTACAAAGGCATGTTCCGTTACGACCTCAACACCACCAACTTGCCGATTTCGGCCTTGGACCGTTGGACAGGGGAGGGGTCGACCAACGAGACGCCTCGTGTGACCCACTCTGACCTCAACCAAAACAACCGCGTGTCGGATCGCTTCATCGAAGACGGTTCCTATTTGCGGGTGAAGTCTTTGATGGTGGGGTACACCCTGCCGTCGGAAGTCTTGGACCGCATCGGCATTTCCAAGTTCCGCATCTACGCCAGTGCCAACAACCTGTTTACGTTTACGAAGTACACGGGCTTGGATCCTGAAATTGGCACCCGTGGCACGCTGGAAATC
>JBMZAL010000008.1:0-15796 GCA_049611325.1 Flavobacteriales bacterium | reverse complement strand
CCAAAAATCAGAGATTTAGAAGGTGCGAATGTACAAAGCCCAAAGCTATGCCGCACGTCCATGGGCACGAGGGAGATGTTCACACACTTTTCACCAAGCGTCCGTGCATGCTTCGTAATTTCGACGCCCATGAAGTTTCCCTCCCTTTGGTTCGTGGCCTTTGGTGCCTTTTTGGTCTCCTTGTTGACCCAGTGCTCGGACTACAACAAAATGCTCAAGTCAGGCAACTTGGAGGAGAAGCTGAGCTACGCCGAAGCGGCCTTGGATTCAGGCAACTGCTTCCGGGCCCTTCCCTTGTACGACGAACTCATGCGTCTCACGCGCGGCACCGAGCGCGCCCCAGACGTTCACTGGAACCGCGCATTGACCCACGACTGCATCAACGACTTTTACTTGAGTCGCTACTACTTCCAGTCCTTCGTCAAGACGTTTCCCAACGACGCGCGTGTCGAAAGCGCCATGTTCCGCGCTGCACTTTGTTCCTATTACCTGTCTCCTGAGTCGAGCCTCGACCAAACCGACACACGAACGGCCATCGACGAGTTGCAGTTGTTCATGGATCGCTACCCTGCGAGCGCACTGCGGGACAGCACCCAACACATGATTGAGGGCCTGCGGGGCAAGCTTGAGGTGAAGGCCTTCGAAAATGCACGGCTGTATCACAAGACCGGCAATTACAAGAGCGCCACCATTGCCATGGCCCATGCGATTGAAGACTATCCCGGCTCGCCCTACCAGGAGGAGCTGCAGTTTTTGATCATCGACAGCCACCATCTCTACGCCGAGCAAAGCACCAACCGCAGGAAGTTGGAGCGATACAACGATGCTATTCAGGCTTTTCATACCTTTGCATCCCGTTTCCCGGAAAGCGCGCGCATGGATGAAGCACGTCGACTGTTTGACAGTTCCGTCCAAG
Source organism: Flavobacteriales bacterium (assembly GCA_049611325.1). GTDB lineage: Bacteria > Bacteroidota > Bacteroidia > Flavobacteriales_D > Sanyastnellaceae > UBA11663. The sequence goes on along the minus strand of JBMZAL010000008.1, from coordinate 14,880 downwards.
CCATTGCAGAATTGGAATCGGATTCTACCACGAACCCCGCAAACCGTTGAGGCATGAGCACCAACTTCAAGAGCATCAAAGCTGAACGCACCACTGAGACGCGCAACATCCACGACCTGGAAACGCACGGCACTGGGAACATCTTTGAAACCATTGTGGCGTTGTCCAAGCGCAGCAACCAGGTGGCTTTGAGCTTGCGGAAAGAGCTTTCTGAAAAGCTTGAGGAGTTCGTCATCCCCACCGACTCTTTGGAGGAAGTGTTCGAAAACCGCGAGCAGATTGAGATCTCGAAGTTTTACGAGCGCCTTCCCAAGCCTCACAGCATTGCCATCAAGGAACTTCAGGACGAGTCCTTGCACATCGCCAACGCGGAGGAACAGGACGACGCGGAAGCAGAAGCCTAAATGCACTGGCCATGCCTTTGGCCTCCCCTTCTTCTGAGAACATGTTGACCGGTCGCCGCATTGTGCTTGGCATCACCGGAAGCATTGCTGCGTACAAATCTGCGACCCTTGCGCGCGAACTGTGTCGGCGTGGCGCCGAAGTGCGCGTGGTGATGACGCCAGGTGCCACCGAGTTCATCACGCCCCTCACCCTGGCCACGTTGGTGGACAACCCCGTGCACTCCGACTTCACAGAGGACGAGAACGCCGGGGTGTGGACCAACCATGTGGAACTTGGCATATGGGGGGACCTGATTCTCATTGCACCTGCCACGGCCAACACCTTGGCCGCGATGGTGCACGGACAGTGCGACAACTTGCTTCAAGCAGTGCTACTGAGCGCGCGCTGCCCGGTGGCTGTGGCACCCGCCATGGATTTGGACATGTTCACGCATGCCTCCACCCAGTCCAATTTGAAGACGCTCGCTGAACGCGGTGTGGACATCATCGACCCCGGCACCGGCCCCTTGGCCAGCGGACTGGTGGGCAAAGGCCGGATGGCCGAGCCCGAAGACATCGCCGACCATTTGGCACGACGCTTTGCCGCGGACCTGCCGTGGCGGGGAAAGCGCGTCATTCTGACCGCGGGCCCAACCCATGAACCTCTGGATGCCGTCCGCTTCCTTGGCAACCGCAGCTCGGGGAAAATGGGGTTCGCCTTGGCCGAGGTTCTCGCAGCCCGAGGTGCGAAGGTGACCCTTGTCGCCGGTCCCGTTTCTCTTGAAACGCCCTTGCGTGTGCACGAGCGCATCGACGTCCAAACCGCCGAGGAAATGAACGAGGCTGTGCAAGCCCGATGGAAAGACATGGATTGGGGCGTGGCCTGCGCGGCCGTCTCTGATTTCAAGCCTGCCGAGACCACCTCTGGGAAATGGCATCGCGGCGACATGCCAGAGGCCGTGGTGTTGGCCGAGAACCCCGACATCTTGGCGACCATGGGGCAAGCCAAGCAGCCCCATCAAACCCTCATTGGCTTCGCGCTCGAGAGCGACGATGGGCAAGCCAGCGCACAAGGCAAGCTGGAGCGCAAGAACCTCGATGCCATCGTGTTGAACAGCTTGAAAGACGACGGCGCTGGATTTGGGCACGACACAAACAAAGTCCGTGTGCTCTTCCAAGGTGGGAAAAGCGTTAGTTTTGAGTTGAAATCCAAATACGATGTCGCGTGCGATCTCGTTGAGCTTTGGAGGACAACTCTGAACCCATGACCCACCCATCTCGATCCGCGAACCGCTCGTTTCTCTTGCGTTGCATCCCTCATGCCTTCTTGGCACTGATGTTGGGCGCAGCTTCCTTGCTGACGCATGCCCAAGAGCTCAATTGCAACGTCACGGTGATTGCACCCCAAATCAGCAACGTGGACGCCTCACGCTTTGATGCGCTGGAAGACGCCATTCGGGAGTTCATGAACGGCCGTCGCTGGACCGAGGACAATTTCGATTTTGAAGAGCGCATCGAGTGCACGCTGCAGCTCACCATCAGCGAAGCGATTGGCTCGACCGTGTTCAAGGGCAGCATGCAAGTTCAGAGCTCGCGCCCTGTCTTCAACTCCGATTACAACACGGCCGTGATGCTGGTCAACGACGGCGACATCCAGTTTGAGTGGCTGGACAACAGCAACATCCTCTTCAATCCGGGACAGCACCGAGACAACCTCTCTTCCCTCCTTGCCTACTACGCCTACATGGTGTTGGGCATGGACTACGACACGTTTGCCTTGGAAGGTGGCACGCCGTTCTTCCTTCAAGCCCAAACCATCGTGGCCAACGCCCAAAACGCAGGCGAGCGTGGCTGGAAGGCGTCCCAAGGAAAACAGAACCGCTACTGGCTGGTGGAAAACCACTTGAGCCAAACCTTCCGTCCCGTCCGCACGTGCCTGTACAACTACCATCGCAAGGGACTGGATGTCCTCTACCAAGATGTGGAAGGCGCGCGACTGACCATGGCCGAAGCCTTGATTGACATGCGCTCCACCAACCGCATTCGTCCGGGATCCTACAACATCCAAGTGTTCTTCCTCGCGAAAAGCGACGAGATCATCAACGTGTTTGGTCCAGCTCCGGATGCAGAACGCACGCGGTTGCTGCCCATCTTGAAGCAACTCGATCCCGGAAACATCCAGTCTTACGACGAACGTTTGGGATGATGCTTCGTCGCATTCGCATCCAAAATCACGCCCTGATCCACGAGGTGGAAATGACCCTCGAAAAGGGCTTCCATGTGTTCACCGGCGAGACAGGGTCGGGCAAAAGCATCCTTCTCGGCGCCATTGGCCTGTTGCTCGGCGACCGGGCAGACACCTCTGGCGTGGGGCTTCACGGCGACCGCGCCATCATCGAGGGTGAATTTGTGGCGCCCCAACTTGAAGACTGGCTTCGGGACGCGGATTTGCCCCTGGCTCGATCCATCTCCGTGCGCAGGGAGGTGCTGCGAAACGGACGCTCAAGGGTGTTCATCAACGACGCGCAAGCGGCGGTGGGCCAACTCAAAGACTTGGGATCGCACTTGGTCCACATCCACCGCCAGGACGACCTTGGCGCCTCCCTGGAGCGTCCCGCTCTGGTGCGTGTGCTGGACCTGGCAGGCAACCACAAGTCCGTCAAAGACACCTACGACCAGGCCTATGCCACATGGCGTGAAGCCAAGGATGCCCTTCAGAAACTGGAGGCCCTGATGCGCGCGCCGTCGGGCGACGTGGATTACCTCTCCCACCAAATCCGTGAGCTTCAGGCGCTGCGCCCTGAAGACATCGATTGGGAAGCATTGCAGGCAGAATTGAACTCATTGCAGCACGCCTCTGCGCTGCATGAAGGCCTCCAGCTTGCAGCACTGGCATGCGACGCCGAGGACGCCGGTGCCTTGACGCATGTGGAATCGGCGCGGCGCGCCCTGTCCAGCCTGGAGGGTGTGGACGCCGAGGTCGACGAGGCCCTTGGGCGCCTGGCGAGTGTTCGCATCGAATTGGCCGACCTCGCCAGCACGCTGCACGACTTGGTGGAACAGAAGCAGCCCGACCCCGCGAGGCTCGCGCAATTGGAAGCGCAACACGACGCGTTCATGCGCGCCATGAGAAAGCATCAAGTCGACCGCCCTGAAGCCCTCTCCGAACTCCTGCAGCGATTGACGGAACAAGTGCAATCCCTGCAAGGGTTGGAAGAAGCCCATCGGGAGGCGCTGACACGCGAAACACAGTGCCGCACGGACCTTCACGAGGCCGGCACCGCACTGACGGCGCACCGGACAGAGGCTGGCCAAAGACTCGTCGAAGACGTCCTCCCCTTGCTGGGACAATTGAAGATGCCCCACGCCGACATGGCCTGGAAGTTTCCCCCGTGCGAGGCAGATGCCTTGGGCATGGACGATCCTGAGATTTGGTTCACCACCAACCCTGGATCGCCGCTCCTGCCTCTGGCAAAAGTGGCGAGTGGCGGAGAGCGTGCAAGGTTCATGCTCGCACTCAAATCCGTGATGGCAGGCATCCAATCCACCCCAGTGGTCGTGCTGGACGAAATCGACACCGGCGTGAGCGGTGAAGTGGCCGCACACATGGGCCGCGCAATGAAGCAGATTGCCATGGCGGCTGACACCCAGCAAGTGTTGGCAGTCACTCATTTGCCGCAGGTCGCTGCCCAAGCCCAACATCACTGGGAAGTCAGCAAGACCACGGACGGGGCGTCGACCTATGTGAATGTTTGCGCACTGGAGGGCGAAACCCGGCGGTTTGCCGTGGCCACGATGCTGAGCGGAGACAATGTGACCGAGGAGGCCCTGGGGCAAGCCGCGAAGTTGATTGAGGCCTCCTGATCAGAAGGACCAATCCAAGCCCACCGAGGGCAAGAAAGGCAGCTGGTTTTTGCGCTGGCCTGTGATGCGGTTGATGTAAAAGACGTTCTCCCTGCTGTAGACATTGGTCACGCCTGCAGAAAGCTCGAGTTCACCTCCGCCCACTTCCTTCCATGTGCGCTTGACGTTGAGGTCCAAGCGGTGGTATGCCGGCAACCGGCCTTCGTTGAGGCCAGCGAGATAAATGCTGACGTCGCCAGGATTGGACGTGAGGTAATCGCCATCAATGCCACCTCCCGTGCCCGGGGCTTGGTAGTAGCCTTGGCTTTGGGTGAACGGCAATCCCGACCCCAAATTCCATCGGGCGGACACCAACCACGCGCCATTGCCGAAGCCTTGGCTGGCCACCAAATTGACGTTGTGGCGACGGTCAAACACCGGGTCGTACCAACGGAAGCCGTCCCAACGATCGACGTCTCCCAGACCATAGACGAACCACAAGTAGGTCTCGCGCTCCTCGTATTTGACCACGACGTCCGCACCCATTGCACGTCCCGTTTCTACGATGAAATCCTTCTTGAAGGCATCGGGTTCGTCGGCGTAGGTGGTGTTGTCGGGGAAAAGTTTGTTCCGGTTGAAGTTGGTCAGTTGGGTGAAGTGCTTGATGTAGCCCTCGGTGTTGATGTTCAACCGTTCCGTCAGGTCGAACTCAAATCCAGCCACGGCGTGGTTCGCGGTCTGCAAGCTGTGCACAATCTCGCGCTCTTCGCCGTTGGGGAGCTGGATGTCATCTTGCAAGTTTTGGGGTCCCGCCAAGAAGCCGTAGAACAGGTTGACAATGTCGCGGTCTGAGTTGGCAGAGATGACGTTTTGGGAATACATCCCTCCTGCGGCCTTCAGGCGCAGACGCTCACTGGCTTTGTACTTGACGCCAAATCGCGGCTCCATCCGCGCTCGCGCCAAAGAGCTGTAGTACTGCAGACGCACGCTGGGCTGCACAATCCAAGGACCGCGCTTGATGGTGTAGTCGACGTAGCCTCCAAGTTCCGTGGTGTTTTCCTGTTGCTCCACGGCGACCTGCAATGAATTGAACGTTTGGAAATCGGTCTGCATGCCGACCACCTCAATGCCGTACTCCACATTGTCTTCACCCAGCACGTACTTGAAGTCAAGTCCAAAGTTGAAGCCCTGCACCTCGCTGAAACGGTCTGGCGATCCCACCTCGTCGAAGTTGATGCGGTAGTTGCTCAAAGCAAAGTGGCCATTCAAGAGCACGGAACTTCCAGGAGGCACCACAGTGAAGGTTCCTCCTCCGCCGACATTGCGCCATCCGTAGTTTGCGAAGTCCACGCCCGTGCTGTCGTCCAAGACACTTGCGTTGTCGTTGAAGTTGAACCCAAAGACACTCAACTTGGAACCGTCGCCCCCACCAAACGTGATTTTGCCGAACGCATCCGTGAATCCAAAGGGCAACCGTCCATCGTCGATGTACGGATAGAACAATTGGGAAGTCTGCTCGAGGTAGCTGTGCTTCACACTCAACAAATAACTGATGCCGCCGGAGCGGTCCTCAGACATCTTTCGAAGTGGTCCATGTACGAGCAACTTGGCCCCAAAAGGACTGGCACCCACGCGCCCCTCGGTTTGGCGCATGTTGCCATCGCGGGTGCGAATGTCCATGACACTGCTGATCCGCCCGCCGTATTTGGCTGAAAACGCGCCCGTGTAAACATCTGCATTCGACAGTGCGTCCGAATCAAACACACTGAACAGGCCGATGCTGTGAAAGGCGTTGTAGATCAACATGCCGTCGAGCAACACCTTGTTTTGAATCGGAGAACCACCGCGGATGTAAAGCTGCCCGCCTTGGTCACCTGTCGAGACGAATCCTGGCAGCACTTGAAGCGCTTGAACCAAATCAGGAGCCCCACCGAAACTTGGAATGCGCTTGATGTCCGCAGGACGAATGGTCTCCACGGAAGTTCGGACTTGGGTGGTTTGTTCCTCGCGATCCGCGCGCACCTCTGCACCTTCCAGTGTAACCACTTTGGTTGCGAGCAACAAATTGCGTGTCAGCACCTTGCCGTCTCTAATTTCAACCGACTCTTTTACTGTTTCGTACTCGAGACTGGTCACCACGAGGGTGTATTGTCCGGCAGGGATTCGGCTCAAGCTGTAATACCCTTCCACGTCGCTGGACACCCCGTAGGTGGTTCCTTCAAGCGTCACGGAGGCAAACATCACCGCTTCCCCAGACGACTCCGACTTCAAAAAGCCTTTGACCGTGCCTTGGGCGGAAGCCACAATGCCCCACCCCATCATCACCGCGAATCCCACAACGCGCCACAACGAAGACGTCTTTGCGCCCAGGGAAAAGGTTTTCAATTCTTGCATGCGAGGTCAAAAATACATCAGGCCCAAGCCATTCGCTTCAGTCGATCTTCAAGGGTTTCGGACGACAAACGTTCACGCAATCGATCCACGAACAAGGGAAAGGCCAACGGCGACGGTTTGTCCAAGACGCAATGCACCACCTCGCGGTTGCACATCCCCTGCAACCACTGAAGAAGTCGGCCAAATTCAAGCTGGTCCGCCAACATTTCGTCCTGCGCCTGACGCAGCAGCAAGTTGTCTGGATCGTGATCTTGGAACACCTGCAACAGCAAGTTGGTGGACGTCAACAAATGGCGCTCCTTGACCGTGGCGCCAGGAAAGCCTTGAAACACGAGTCCCGCAATGGTCGCGACATCCCTGAATTTGCGGCGAACCAATTCAGACGCGTTGAAGCCCGCGGACAAATCGTCCATCAAGTGCGCTGGACTCAACAGGTCCGCGTCTTCCACACGAGACCAAGGAATGGGCTGGTCAGACAGGAGTTCGAGACCATCGTCGTTGCAGGCCCAGTTGAAGGTTTGGGGGGTCAGCAGGCTCAAGCGATATGCCAAGAGCATGGCCAAGGCTTCGTGCACCTTTCTGCCCTCGAAGGGATACAGAAACAAATGATGGCCATCCCCATCTTCCAGCGTCTCCACAAGCAATTGGTGGGCCCGGGGAATGCAACTGCGCTCCGCTTGGATTTGGACCATGGGTGCCAAACGCTGCAACTCGGGCTCCCAAGCCGCATCCGCGTCAGCCAAACGATCCCAAGCGAGACGCAACCTGTGAGACAATTCCGAACTCAGGGACATCCTGCCCCCCATCCAAGCGGGCGTGCGCGCCGTCGAAGACTTGGACCGGCGCACCTTCGCCACAAGGCCTTTGAACGACACCAACGCGACCGTGTGGCCGGCGAAGACAAACGAGTCCCCCTCGCTCAAGGAGGCCACAAACGTCTCCTCGACGTGGCCGAGCAAGCCCTGTCCCTTGAGGTGGACCGCCACCATGGTCGCGCTGACGATGGCTCCCATGCTCATGCGGTGACGCCGGGCTTTGGTCCGGTCGCGCATGCGCCACAGGCCTTCCTCATCGACATCGACGCGCCGATGCTCGGTATACGCCCGCAACGAGGGGCCGCCGGTGGAGATCAAATCGAGGCACTGCCGCCACTCGTCCTCCTCCATCTCGCCGTAGGTATGGGTTTGGACCAACACCGACCGAACCTCCTCGGGTTGAAACCCATCTCCCACCGAGAGCGTGCACAACCATTGGACCAAGACATCCCAACACAGGATGACCGGGGTTTTGGGTTCAATTTCTCCATGGGCAATGGCCTCGCGCAAGGCCACGGCTTCGATCAACTCCAACCCGTGGGTTGGCACAAAAAAAGCCTTGCTCACCTCGCCGGGCCGGTGGCCACAGCGCCCCGCACGTTGAATCATCCGCGACACCCCCTTGGGACCGCCCACTTGCACGACCGCATCCACCGGGCGAAAGTCCACGCCCAAATCGAGCGAGGCCGTACATACCACGGCGCGCAAGCGGCCGTCGTGCAGGGCATCTTCCACCCATTCCCGAAGTTCGCGGGCAATGGAACCATGGTGCATGGCCATGAGCCCTGCCCATTCCGGCTTGTGGTCGAGCAGGGCCTGGTACCACACCTCAGCCTGCCTTCGGGTGTTCGTGAAAATGAGGGTGCTTTGGTGCGCCTCCACGACCTCAGCCACTTCGTCGAGCAGCTGCAATCCGATGTGCCCTGCCCATGGAAGCTTCGCAAACGCCTGGGGCATGGTGCTCTCGACCTCGATGTCCTTGTGAATGTCCGCACGAATCAGTGCCCCCTTTGACGACCCCACCAACGCCTCGAGTGCGAGCTCAGGCTCGGCCAAGGTGGCGCTGATGCCCCACACACGCATGTCCTGTTCTGGGTTGCGTTGGGCCATCCAGGACACGGCCAACTCGACTTGCACGCCGCGCTTGGACCCCAGCAACTCATGCCACTCGTCGACCACCACGGCCTGCGCATTGGACAGGCGGTCTGCGCCGCCTTTTTGGGCAATCAAGATGTGCAAGGACTCGGGGGTCGTGATCAAAATGTCCGGAAGTGCGGTCCGCTGCTTGGCCTTCTCCTTGGCCGAGGTGTCCCCCGTTCGCGTGCCCACTTCCCAGTCCAACCCCAGGCCTGCGACCATGGCCCGTGCCGCATCGGCGATGTCGGCAGACAAGGCTCGCAAGGGCGCCACCCACACCAGCTTGACCCCCCGGGCGGAGCGCGTTGACGCTGCGGCCGCCGACAGCACGTGCCCCATGGCGGCATAGGTCTTCCCGCTTCCTGTGGGGGCTTGGAGCAAGCCGTTTTGGCCTTGGGCAAACGCCTCCCACACCTCTTCCTGAAACGCCTGAGGCGTCCAACCCTGTTGCTGGAACCACGCCTTGACTGGCGCGTGAAGGCGATGAACTTCGGAAGGCGTCATGTTGCACAAAGGAACATTGCGAAGCGACGTCGGTTCAAACAACATTTGGGGCCCTCCGCGCGTCCTTGTTTCGTCGTCCTGTATCTTCGGCACGGTTTGTGCCTCAGACCACTGCAATACTTGAAACCATGATTCAGTCCCTCACACGCCCCACCTGGTTCGCTTCTGCGGCCATGCTGTTCATTCTTGCCCTCGGCGCTGCGCCCCAGTCTTGGGCCCAAATCCGAGAGGAAGAAGAGGAAGAACCGATCCTCATCACAGAGGACGAGTTGAACCAATTGCTCGTGTGGTATGTCGACGGCAAATACGAAAAGGTCTTGTTCAAGGCCATTCGTTACACCGAGGACGACGACCAAAAGAAGCACCCCGTCCCCTACCTCTACATGGCCAAGGCCTACCTCGCCATTCACAACAGCGACGACTCCGATTTGCGGGAATCGTACGAAGTGGACAAGATGAAGGCCCTCAAGAATGCGCTGAAGTACGCGGGCAAGTTTGTCAAGAAAGACAAGGAGCAAGAGTACGTGCCCGAGGAACAGGAATACATTGAAGACCTCCGCAAGGAGACCATCATTGCCGCAGAGACCGAAATGGACAACGGCAAATTCACCAAGGCCAAATCGTACTACAAATACCTCACCACCCTCGACAAGGAAGACCCCGGAGCTTGGATGATGTACGGCACGGTCTTCTTGACCCTCAAGGCCCGCCGCGATGCGGACAAATCTTGGGAAACAGCCCGCAACTTGCTCCTCGACCAGCAGGCCCGCGGTTTGACCGAAGGGCAGCGCGACTTGCTTCAATACGCCTTTGTAACCACCATCGAAAAATTGGACGAGATGGGCGACACCGCCAAGGCGCGTGATTTCATCACCCTCGGTGACGAGTTCATTGGCGGTGAGCGCGAATACGAAGCGGTCAAGCGCTCCATCGGAGGCTGATCCCCACTGCGGGTGTCGACTCTCGCCTCTTCTTCCTCCCCCAACACAGGCTTTGCCTCCAAGGCATGGCTTGATGCAGAAGGCCACTCCTTTTCATCCTCTGGGTTTTCTGTGGGTGTCACCTGCACGAGACTGAAAGGCCTGCTCTCTTTGACGTGCACGCCGCCTTGGGCCTTGCACATGGGGCTTCAAGGCGATGTCAAAACCCAGCAAGACCTGATGTCTTCCTGCACCGGCATGCGGTCGATGCTCCACGTGCTGGACCTCGGCCCTCATGCCCATGAGGGCCTTCAGGCACCCCGAGGGTGGCAGGACGTCACGCGACACACGCGGCAGAGCACATGGTCCGAGGACACGAACTGGGGTGTCGGCAAATCGCGACAAAAGCAGTCCGCACGTTTTCTGCGCGACGAAGGGACCGTGACCGTCGCGGAACATCCTGAAGCCTGGCAAGACGTGCATGCGCTTCACCTCGCTTCCCGAACCCGCAAAGGCCTTGCACACCACGGCACCAAACTGTCTGCGTTGCTGAATCGTTTGGCCGATCAGCCCTGGACCTTTGCGGTGTTGGCCCACAACCAAGAGGGTGATTGTGTGGCGTCAGGAGGTTTTGTCATGCTTCCAGACCAAACCTGCGTCTACGCCTTCGGGGGGCAAGTCCGGTCCAAGGTCTCGGGACGTGCCTCCGTCGCCATGTTGTGCGCGGCCATGGACGAAGCCCAGGCGCGGGGCTGCACCACCTTTGACTTTGGGGGCAGCCAAGATCCAGGCGTGGACCAGTTCTATGCCGAATTTGGGGCACGTGCTGTGCCCATGCGCCGCTGGGTTCATGCCCCGTGGTGGTTCAAGCGGTGTTTCCCGCAAACGTGGTCCACTTGGACCACGCCTTCTCCTCATTTCTGAGTGCGCCCTTTGGCGTGCATCGCTTCGATGGCCGCCACCACTGCGAGCCCCTCTTCCACGGGTGTGGCCACGGCGTGTCCGTCCAACATCACGCCAAGCACGTTGTCGTACACGTGGTGGTGATTGGCCGCGGACCCGGTGTACCCTCCGTAGTCGTTGGGCGGTGGCGCCTGGGCCAACGTCGGCTTGGGGGTGTCGGGCATTTGGAACTCCTCCAAGCGATCCATGTATTGCCCGCCGATGCGCACCGTCCCTTTGTGCCCCATCACCGTCATGCTGCTTTCAAAATTGCAGTGAGGCGAAGACGTGCTGAACGTCAAGGTTCCCCATCCCCCTTGACGGAGTTGGAAGCGCACCGTCCCTCCGTCCTCAAAAGCGGTATCAGGATGGGTTTGATTCACAAAGTGAGCGTCCTCCACGTCAAGAGGCCCAAAGACCCACATCAGGATGTCGATGAAGTGAGAGAATTGCGTGAACAACGGGCCGCCATCTTCATCCAAGGTGCCGCGCCACGACCCTAGAGTGTAGTAGCGATCGTCCCGGTTCCAAAGGCATTGCACGTGCACTTGAAGCACCTCGCCAAACCCACCGGCCTCGTGGGTTTGCTTGAGCCATTGTGCGGCTGGAGCGTACCGGTTTTGCATCACCCCAAACACCCGCACACCCTTCGCCTCCGCGTCGCGCTTCAAGCGCACCACCGAGGCCACATCCAAACCCATGGGCTTCTCGACCACCACATGGCAACCGGCGGCAACCGCTTCGCAAGCGAGGTCGATGTGGCTGCCATTCGGTGTCGCCACAGCCACGACATCCACATCCAATGCAGTCAGCGCCTCAGAGAGCGTCGCAAAGGCACGTGTCTCAGGCGCCCAGGGTCTCGGAGACACTTCCCCCTCTTCTCCCCAGGCGCGGTCGACCACCGCCACAAGCGTGGCGCGCTCGTCTCCTTGAATCATGGCCGCATGGCGCTTGCCAATGTGACCGCATCCCACCACGGCAAAACGTACAGGTGCCTTCATGCGACAAAGGTAGCGGACTACCTTCGCATCATGCGCGTGGTTTCTTTGGTGCCGAGTTGGACGGAGTTCCTGCATGACCTCGACGTGGATGTCGTGGGACAAACCAAATTTTGCGTCCGCCCTGCGTCCAAGTTTCGGGCGGTGCCGCGCATCGGTGGCACCAAAAACGTCAAGGTGCAAGAAGTCCTTGCCCTGAAGCCCGACCTCGTGGTGGCCAACCGTGAAGAGAACGACAAGGCCCAAGTCGAGGCCTTGATGGAGGGCTTGCCGGATGGCGTGCTGTTGACCGACGTGCGCACCGTCCCGGACGCATGGGCCGCCATGACACAAGTTGGATCGCGCGTGGACCGTGCAGCGGACGCCCGCGACATGGTGAGCCGCATTCAAGATGCGTGGGGCGAACCACGTGCCATCGTGGGGCAGGCGGGGTATGCGGTTTGGTCTTCTCCATGGATGGTGGCAGGACACGACACATTCATCCACGACGTCATGCGCCATTGGGGCATCGGCAACGCCATCGACGGCGGCACGGAAAGCCGCTACCCCACCACTGGGGAGGACCCGGAGCGCGGAACCCTTGCGGCCCCACAGTGGCTGCTCCCTTCCGAGCCCTTCCCCTTTCAGTCCAAGCACCTTCCCGCACTGCACGCAGCCCATCCCGAAGCGCGCTTTCGCCTGGTGGACGGAGAGGCCTTCAGTTGGTACGGATCACGCATGCTCTATGTGACAGCACACCTTCGCGAAGTAGCCCAGTGGGTTGCCGAAACCGCGTGAGGTTGAATCTGGAGGTTGACATGATGGCTCCCGGCCCCGCCCGGTCAGGCTGTCAGGCTTTGCCCCGTTTTTTGACGTGGATGTCATAAAAATTCCACCGGCGTTGACAGGATGTCAGTTTGGCATGAGGAGAAAGGGATTGGCACCAGGTTTGGTCTAAGAGGGCCAAACAAACGAAAACACAATCAACCCTTGCAACATGAGTAAAATCATTGGCATCGACCTCGGGACCACCAACAGCTGCGTCGCAGTGATGGAAGGAAACGAACCCGTGGTCATCAACAACAGCGAAGGCAAGCGCACCACTCCTTCTGTGGTGGCCTTCATCGACGGTGGCGAACGCAAAGTGGGCGAACCCGCCAAGCGCCAGGCCATCACCAACCCCACGAAGACGATCTCCAGCATCAAGCGCTTCATGGGATCGAGCTTCAGCGAAGTGGAGAAAGAAGCAGGCCGCGTGGCGTACAACGTGGTGAAGGGCGACAACAACACGCCCCGCGTTCAAATCGACGACCGCCAGTACACCCCTCAGGAGATCTCTGCCATGACGCTTCAAAAGATGAAGCGCACGGCTGAAGAGTACCTCGGCCAAGAAGTCACCGGCGCGGTCATCACCGTTCCCGCGTACTTCAACGACAGCCAGCGTCAAGCCACCAAAGAAGCCGGGGAAATTGCCGGCCTTGAGGTGAAGCGCATCATCAACGAGCCGACAGCCGCAGCTTTGGCATACGGATTGGACAAAAAGTCCACCGACCAGAAAATCGTGGTCTTCGACTTGGGTGGTGGCACGCACGACGTGAGCATCCTCGAACTCGGCGACGGCGTCTTCGAAGTGCTTTCAACCGACGGCGACACGCACTTGGGCGGGGACGACTTCGACCAAGCCATCATTGAGTGGCTCGTGGACGAGTTCAAAAGCGAGAACAGCGGACTCGACCTCAGCAAGGACCCCATGGCCCTTCAGCGCCTCAAGGAAGCTGCCGAGAAGTCGAAGATCGAGCTCTCCAGCACCACCAGCTCTGAGATCAACCTCCCCTACATCATGCCTGTGGACGGCGTGCCCAAGCACTTGGTGCGCAGCTTGACCCGTGCGAAGTTTGAGCAGTTGGTCGACAGCCTTGTGAAGCGCTCCATCGAGCCTTGCATGAGCGCTTTGAAGGCCGCCGGCCTCGACAAGGGAGACATCGACGAGGTCATTCTCGTGGGTGGTTCAACCCGCATTCCTGCCGTGCAGGACGCGGTGAAAGCCTACTTCGGCAAGGAGCCTTCCAAGGGTGTGAACCCTGACGAGGTTGTGGCCGTGGGTGCTGCCATCCAGGGCGGCGTCTTGACCGGCGACGTGAAGGACGTTCTCCTTTTGGACGTGACACCTTTGTCCCTCGGCATTGAAACCATGGGTGGCGTGTTCACCAAGCTCATCGACGCCAACACGACGATTCCCACCAAGAAGTCGGAAACGTTCTCGACAGCCAGCGACAACCAACCCAGCGTGGAAATCCACGTCTTGCAAGGCGAGCGCGCCATGGCTGCAGACAACAAAACCATCGGTCGCTTCCACTTGGCGGACATCCCACCCGCGCCACGCGGTGTGCCTCAAATTGAGGTGACGTTCGACATTGACGCCAACGGCATCATCAATGTGGGCGCCAAAGACAAGGCCACCGGCAAGGAGCAGAGCATCAAGATCGAAGCGTCCAGCGGACTCAGCGAGGAAGAAATCGCACGCATGAAGGCGGACGCGGAAGCCAATGCCGATGCGGATGCCCAAGCCAAGGAGCGCGTCGATGTGTTGAACCAGGCCGACGGCTTGGTCTTCCAAACGGAGAAGCAGCTCAAGGAGTTTGGTGACAAGATTCCCGAGGACAAGATGGCGCCCATCAATGAAGCCCTCGAGAACCTCAAGAAGGCACACAGCGCGCAAGACGTGGACGGATGCAAGTCCGGCATCGAAGCGCTGAACACCGCCTTCCAGGCTGCCAGCCAAGAGATGTATGCAGCCCAACAGGCTGCAGGTGGAGCGGACGCAGGCGCCGCTGGAGATGCGGGTGCATCTGCGGACGGCGATGCCGAAGTCACCGATGTGGATTTTGAAGAAGTGAAGGAGGGATAACCCCCTCGGATGTGAACAGAAAAGGCCTCGCCACGTGCGGGGCCTTTTTTTTGTGCC
>JBMZAL010000007.1:4894-16604 GCA_049611325.1 Flavobacteriales bacterium | reverse complement strand
TCACCGTGGAGCTCGCCACGCTTCGTGAGGACAGCCTCAGAACCGATCGTCTCAGCACCGGCCTTGTGGGCAGCGTGTACGTTCCTCGCTTTGGGCAAGTCCGGGCGTCGTTGGCCACACAACTTCGCCTCTCTGCCACAGACTTGAACTTTGGGGAGAACCCTGTGGCCGACAGCCTCTTTCTGCAATTGCGGTACACGGGAGACTTCTACGGCCGGCTTTCGCCATCCTCTTTCTCCGTTCAACCCTTGGCTGACAGCCTGTCCTTTGACAGTGCGTACTACTCCTCATGGACGCCGCAAACAACCGGTGACGAATGGGTGTCTCCGTTGGCCGGCGCCATGGATTTGCGTCCGGCCGATGAGCTTATCCTGGGAGAGGACACTTTGCCTCCCACGCTTCGCATCCCCTTGAGGACCGACCTGGGCCAAACCCTGGTCGACCTGGATTCAAGTACCTACGATGAAAACGCGTCTTGGTTTGAAATGGTGCCAGGCATTTTGGTTCAGTCCTTGGACGTGCGTCATGGCGCGCCTGCCTTCGACATCAACAGCGGATTGAGCGTCATGCGGCTGCACTACCACAACGACACAGACACCTCGTTTTACGACTTCCTGATCAGCCCCCTGAGCGCGCGCATGAACTTGTTCGAGCACGTATTCGAAGGCGACCTGGCAGTCTTGGATGCGGACGAGTCGGTGGAAGAATGGCCCGGCACAGAGCGCGCCTACGTGTTGTCGGCATCGGGCACCAAAGCCCGTCTTCGCTTCCCGCACCTTGCCGCGTTTCAAGACAGCCTCACAGACATCCCGACCGTCCTCAAGGCCGAGTTGGTTCTTCCGGTCGAACCGGAGTCGTTTGACAAGCCCATCCCGGCGCCCGATCGGCTGTTTGTGTTGCTCGAAAACGCAGAGGGTAATTTGTCGGAAACGCCGGACGAAGAAGCGCCAATCCCGGTGGATGGCACCTACGACGCCACCCGGAAGGCCTACGTCTTCAATTTGAGCAGCACCGTCCAAGCGCTGATGAAGGGAGAATTGGACGGCCGTGAGTTGTACCTTGTCTCCAGCCGTCGCGGCATCTCTGTGTCCAGTGTGGTGTTGAAAGGCACCCAAGTGGACGACCCCGCACGACTGACCTTGACCCTCGGACGCTAACCAAAGTTTGCCCTCGCACCATGTGTGGAATTGTCGCATATCTCGGGCCCCAAGAAGCCTACCCCATCCTCATTGACGGATTGAAGCGCCTCGAATACCGAGGATATGACAGCGCGGGCATCGCCACGTTGGAAAGCCAAGACACGCTGCGCATCGAAAAGAAGCAAGGCAAAGTGGCCAACTTGGAAGCCCACGTTGGAGAGAACAAACCCCAGGGCACGGTGGGCATCGGGCACACGCGGTGGGCCACACACGGTCCCCCAAGCGACGTGAACGCACACCCTCACGCCGGAAGCAAGGGGCGCATTGCAGTCATCCACAACGGCATCATCGAGAACTACGAGGCCCTTCGGGAACTGCTCACCCACCGCGGCCACAACTTGGTCAGCGAGACCGACACCGAAGTGCTCGCCCACTTCATCGAAGAGGTGCAACTTTCCACGGGCCTGGACTTGCCCAATGCCGTTCGAACCGCACTCAAGGAAGTCGTGGGTGCCTACGCCCTCGTCGTACTTGACCAGCGTCACCCGGACCGCCTGATTGCGGCGCGCAAATCTTCTCCCCTCGTCATCGGAGTAGGCCAAGAGAACGAATTCTTCGTGGGCTCTGATGCGACACCCATCGTCGCCCACACCAAAAACGTCATCTACCTCGAGGACGAGGAGGTGGCGACCATGCACCGCTCGGGAGAACTGACGATCCGGACCATTGGTGACACGGTCGTCACCCCCGAAATCCATGCCATCGAACTTGAAATGGCGTCCTTGGAAAAGGCTGGATACGACCACTTCATGCTCAAAGAGATCTTCGAGCAGCCCAAATCCATCCGCGACTCCATCCGCGGCCGCATCCGCCTCCAAGCGGGTGAGTCGACCGTGTCGGGAATCGAGGACCACTGGGACGTGTGGAGCAAGGCCCAACGCATTCTGATTCTCGGATGCGGAACGAGCTGGCATGCCGGATTGGTGGCCGAATACCTCTTCGAGAGTTTGGCACGCATTCCTGTGGAGGTGGAATACGCCTCCGAATTCCGTTACCGGAACCCCATCATCCGCGAAGACGATGTCGTCATCGCCATCTCACAAAGTGGAGAAACGGCAGACACGCTGGCGGCCATCCGTTTGGCCAAGGAACAAGGCGCGCACGTGTTTGGGGTGTGCAACGTGGTGGGGTCGAGCATCGCAAGGGAAACCCACGCCGGCGCCTACACCCATGCCGGACCCGAAATCGGCGTGGCCTCCACCAAAGCCTTCACGGCTCAGGTGGCCGTGCTGACCATTTTGGCCATGCATGTGGGACATCGCTCAGGCAGGCTTGAAGACCAGCAGTTCATGCGCCTCATGACGGGGTTGGACAACATCCCTGGCCTCGTGGAGCGGGTCCTGGACAACGCGGGCATCATTGAGCACATCGCGGAGAAGTTCGCGCACGCGGACAACGCCCTGTACCTCGGTCGAGGATACCAGTTCCCTGTGGCGCTCGAGGGCGCGTTGAAACTGAAAGAAATCAGCTACATCCACGCCGAGGGCTACCCCGCGGCCGAAATGAAGCACGGCCCCATCGCGTTGATCGACGAAGCCATGCCCGTGGTCTTCATCGCCACACAGGACGAGGTCTATGAAAAGGTGGTCAGCAACATCCAAGAAGTGAAGGCACGCGGGGGGCAAATCCTGGCCGTCGTCACCGAAGGCGATACCAAGGTTCGGGCCTTGGCCGACCACATTTTGGAAATTCCCAAGGTCGACGACGCGCTGGCACCGCTGCTCACGGTCATCCCCATGCAACTTTTGAGCTACCACATCGCGTTGATGAGGGGGTGCAACGTGGACCAACCGCGCAATCTTGCCAAGAGTGTCACCGTGGAATGACGCGTCGCGCCTAACATGTATAGGGTTATCAACAATCTTTTCTGTGAATGTTGATAACCTTGAATTGTTGTGAATCTCTCGTTGTGTGCTTTCTTGCACCACCGAATCATTGAAACCTAAATTTCAGTCATGAAAAAACTGATGTTCACCTTGGCCGCGTTCGCCGTGGCTTTCACATCCGCCAACGCTCAGAAGCAGTTGGGCGGAGAGCACAACGTTGAAGTCTCCTTCAACCCCTTTGGTGCCAACCCCATCAACGCATCTGTCATCAAGTACAGAAACTTCCTTGACGACGACGCTGCGTTGCGTGTGACCCTCGGACTCAACAACACCAGCAACAGCTACCTCGTTGTGCCTGAGAACTCTCTTCAAGAAGCAGGCGCCACGGGTACGCTTACGCACCCTGACTTGTTCTTGACCAACGATCACTCTCGTTTGGACTTGGGCGTCGGTTACGAAAAGCACTTCAAAGGCACCGACAACTTGTCTCCATACCTCGCCGTGGGCGCAGGCATCAGCATGAACTCCCTCACCTTGCAGCGTGAGCGTTTCAGCGCACTCAACTTGGACGGAAGCACTGTGAACTCTGGCTTCTGGGAAGACGAGCCCGATCCCGCCAACTGGGGTGTGTGGTCTTACGCCAACGAAATCAAGTCTACCACCATCAACGTGGACTTGCTCTTCGGTGCAGACTACTACTTCAACGACGCGATCTACGTCGGTTTTGAAGCCGGCCTCCGCTTCGCACAAACGTCTGGCATCACGTCCACCATCACTGCAAGCGACAACAACGCCTTCAACATCTACTTCGACGGCGGTTCAGGCGACGAGAACTCTTCTCAGCTCGTCCAAAACACCGTGACTGGCGGCACTGGCTTCCAGTGGAACAGCGCGACAGAAGTGAACTACGTCATCAACGGTGAGCCTTGGCTCGGCGACGGCGTGTTCTCTGTGAACCCCAACGGTGGTCCAGCCGGCGAAGCTGCGTACATCGCCGCGGACGCCCTCTGGAGCGACTGGGTGGAGCAATCTCCTGCCACGCAAGACGCATTGATCGACTCTCCACGTGACGCCTTCTTCAACGGATCCAACTTCTTGGGCACGTACTCTACAGGCATGCTCCGGATCGGTTACTTGTTCGAATAAGAACAAACCCACTTCGACTTACACAGAAAGGCGCCCTCGTGGCGCCTTTCTTCGTTTCTTGAGGTCATGCATTGTCACTTCGAATGGAACGGCATCGCACATCGTGCCGACTTGACGCGCCCCGTGGATTTGAGCACCGTGCTGGTGGGGAACGGCGGTCCCAACCCCTCCGCGTGGTATGTGGATTCTCCCAAGATGACCCCCGTCCGCGGGGACGGATTTGTGGGTGCCGTCGACGAAGGAGGTTCCGTGAATTTTCGTGACATCCTGTTCAATCCCCATGGCCACGGCACCCACACGGAATGCCTCGGGCACATCACGCCAATCATTCATCCCGTGGATCCTTTGTTTCGCGGAAGGACATCGCACTTCCCGTGTTTGG
Source organism: Flavobacteriales bacterium (assembly GCA_049611325.1). Classification (GTDB taxonomy): domain Bacteria; phylum Bacteroidota; class Bacteroidia; order Flavobacteriales_D; family Sanyastnellaceae; genus UBA11663. The sequence goes on along the minus strand of JBMZAL010000007.1, from coordinate 12,051 downwards.
CGATCAGCGTGACGCCTCAACGACGTGAAGAAGACCTCGTGGTGGACGTCGACAGCCTCGAAGCTTTGCCCAATGGACCTTGGCCCCCGGCGTTGGTGGTCAGAACCTTGCCCAACGACGACGCCAAACGCACAAAAGCGTGGTCCAACACCAACCCACCCTACTTCACCGTCGCTTTCATGGACAAGCTTGTCCAACAGGGCGTCCAGCATGTGTTGGTGGATTTGCCGTCGGTGGACCGTGAAGTGGACGGCGGGCGATTGGAGGCCCATCACGCCTTTTGGCGGGTTCCTGACAATCCGAGACAGGGGTGCAGCATCACAGAGCTCATCTACATGCCTTCCAATGCGCCAGACGGGATGTACCTCCTCCACCTCGGCGTGGCTCCCATGGACAACGACGCGGCGATCAGCCGTCCGGTGCTTTATCCCTTGGTCTGATCCACCTGAGGCAGGACCACCACAAACGCACTTCCCCTGCCCAGCTCGGAAGACACGTCCAAACGTCCTCCAGAACCCTTGACAATCGCCCGAACCATGGCGAGGCCGAGGCCCAAGCCGTGGGTTTTGGTGGTGAATTTGGGCTCAAAAATGCGCTCTAGGCGCGACTCCTCGATGCCGTCGCCGTTGTCCATCACCTCAGTGGTCGCCCGGCCATTTTCACACGTCAACCGAACCTTCACCTCAACATCCCGGCCGGGGCCCGATTCCAATGCGTTTTGGACGAGGTTGTTGAAGGCGCGCATGAGCCGCGTCCGGTCCGCAAACACGACCACCTCTTCTGAGGGCAACTCGAGCTGAACGCCTGACGACTCGTGCAAATACACCACATCTTGAAGCAGTCGTTTGAGGCCAATCCGGCTCATTTCTGACTTGCCGTCGGTGGCCAACATGGCAAAGCCCTCCGCAATGTTGCTCAATGCATCAATCTGCTGGGTCGTGGTCTGGGTGTAACGCTGCAATCGCGCTTCGAAATCAGGTGCGCCATCCCTCCAGGCCCGATCCAGGTGCTGTGCCCCCAATTTCAGGGGCGTCAGCGGGTTTTTGATTTCATGGGCGACCTGCTGGGCCATTTCCCGCCACGCGCCTTCACGTTCCAGCGAGGCGCGCACGTTGATGCTTTCCTCCAATTGCGCAAGCAGGGCGTTGTAGGACGTCACCAAACTTCCAATCTCATCTCTCCAACGGTACGAAAGGGTTTTGCTTTGACCTCGTTGCAACGGATTGGATTGCATGTCTGAGCTCAGGCGTCTCAGGGGCCTCACAATCGAGTTGGACAAGGAAAACCCTAGCAACCCTACCAACAAGAACAAGAGTGCGTATACGGGCGCCAAACGAACCAAAAAAGCCTTCCAGTCCGCCTCCTCAGCCAAGCGTGGGTCATAGTGGACGTGACCCAAGGCCAGCACCTCTCCGCTTCCCGTCCTCAAAGGCCACACCACTTCTGTGCCTCCGCGAACGTTTGGAATTTCTGTGCGCCCCTCTCCCAGCGTCGCTGACGCGAGGACATCCAGGTTCAAGGACAATGCGACTGTGCTGTCGGGTGAACCCGGGCCTGCCGATGTCGTCACCAACCGACCCTGGTTGTTGTACAGAGAAAACGTGAGGCTGTGGACGTCGGCCAACTCACAGATGCGGTCCGTGAACACCACGGCCAAGCTGTCCTGCCCCACCGTGCCGCCCATGCGTTCGAGCATGTAGCTTAGGCTCCTCTGGAGTGCGGCTTCCTTTCGAAGCAGGCGCTGAGCGTTGTAGGTGGCCTCCGCGTCCACGCCATATCGGTACGCCACGTAGCCAGTGGCCACCAGCGCGCACAGCACCACGGCCATCATGCCCAAGAAGATGCGGAACCTCAAGCCCATGGGCTCAAGCTAACCACAAAGTGTGCCAAGAAAACAGGGAACGGCCGATTAGCCGTCAAGCGCCTCAGAGCCGGCCACGATCTCGAGGATTTCTGTCGTGATGGCCGTCTGACGGGCCTTGTTGTAGGTGATGCGCAAGTCGCGAAGCAACTCACCACCGTTGTCCGTGGCTTGGTGCATGGCCGTCATCCGCGCGCCGTGCTCTGCAGCGTGGCTGTCGAGCAACGCCTTGTACAACTGAACACGAAGGGCGTTTGGAAGCATGCGCTCCACAATTTCCTCTTTGTTGGGTTCGAAGATGTAGTCGACAGAAGATGCATCGCCCTCTGCATCCACATCTGGGAGCATGGGCAAGAACGCCTCTTCCGTAGGGATCTGCACCGCCGCGTTCTTGAATTGGTTGTATGCCAACACCACGCGGTCGTACGTGCCATCCGCGAATTGTGCCATCACTTCGTTCGCCACCTCAGAAGCGTGCGCGAAGTCGAGGTTCTCAAACAGCGTGGTCGACGCGTCCCCGAACCCTTCTGCCACGGGCCACTCCAAACGGTTGGCAGCATCCAAGGCCTTTTTGCCCAAAGGCAAGACCGCATATGCTTGGTTGGCTTCTTCGCAAGCTTTCACAGCGCTGGTCGCCAGCTTCAAAACGTTGTTGTTGAATGCGCCACACAACCCCCGGTTGGAGGTGATGGCCACAATCAACACCCGATTGACATCCCGAACTTCAGAGTATTGACCTTCTCCCTGCTCCAAGCTGGCACTCACGTTGGCCAACATGCCCTGAAGCTTCACAGCGTAGGGGCGCATTTGGGTGATGGCGTCTTGCGCGCGACGCAGCTTGGCCGCAGACACCATCTTCATTGCAGAGGTGATCTGCATGGTGTTCTGCACCGAGGTGATGCGTTCGCGTACTTCTTGAAGTCCTCCAGCCATGGCTTAACGAATCAGGCGTAACGGGCGGTCATTTCTGCTGCCGCAGACTCAATCACACTGGTTTCTGCGTCGGTGTACTTGCCAGCTTTCAAAGAAGCCATGGTGTCCGCGTGCTTATTGCGCATGTAGTCCAAGAAATCGACCTCAAACGCGCGAATCTTGTCCACGGGAACGTCCTTCAACAAGTTCTTGGTGCCGCAGTAGATGATGGCAATCTGCTCCTCGACAGGGAGGGGAGAGTTTTGGTCTTGCTTCAAGATCTCCACGTTGCGCTCACCTTTGCCGAGCACGGCCTTGGTGGCGTCGTCGAGGTCGGAACCAAACTTGGCAAACGCCTCCAACTCGCGGAACTGTGCTTGGTCAAGCTTCAACGTACCCGCGACCTTCTTCATGGACTTGATCTGCGCGGAACCACCCACGCGGCTCACCGAGATGCCCACGTTGATCGCGGGACGCACACCGGAGAGGAAGAGGTTAGATTCCAAGAAGATTTGTCCGTCCGTGATGGAGATCACGTTGGTCGGGATGTACGCTGACACGTCACCCGCTTGGGTCTCAATGATGGGCAGGGCCGTCAATGAACCGCCGCCCTTCACTTTGCCCTTGAGGGATTCGGGGAGGTCATTCATTTGGGCAGCGATGCTGTCTTCCGCGATGACCTTGGCCGCACGCTCGAGCAAACGAGAGTGGAGGTAGAAGACGTCACCGGGGTAAGCCTCACGTCCCGGAGGGCGGCGAAGCAACAAAGACACCTCGCGGTAGGCCACAGCCTGCTTGGAGAGGTCATCATAGACCACCAATGCGGGACGACCTGTGTCGCGGAAGTACTCTCCGATCGCCGCGCCCGTAAACGGTGCGTAGAACTGGAGAGGTGCAGGGTCCGATGCCGTTGCGGCCACCACCACGGTGTAGGCCAAGGCACCAGCCTCTTCGAGCGTCTTCACGATGCCTGCCACCGTAGAGCCTTTTTGGCCCACCGCGACATAGATGCAGAACACGGGCTCACCCGCGTCATAGAACTCTTTCTGGTTGATGATGGTGTCAATGGCCACCGTCGTCTTTCCCGTCTGACGGTCGCCGATGATCAACTCACGCTGTCCACGGCCGATGGGAATCATCGCATCGATGGACTTGATGCCTGTCTGCAATGGCTCGTTCACAGGCTGACGGTAAATCACACCTGGCGCCTTGCGCTCAACTGGCATGTCAAACGTCTCTCCCGTGATGGGGCCCTTGCCGTCAATGGGTTCACCCAACATGTTGACCACGCGGCCCAACATGCCTTCACCCACCTTGACCGATGCAATGGAGTTCGTGCGCTTGGCCGTGCTGCCTTCCTTCAAGTCTCCTGAAGGCTCGAGCAACACCACACCCACGTTGTCTTCCTCGAGGTTGAGGACGATGCCGCGAACGCCATTTTCAAATTCGATCAATTCCCCGGACTGCACACTTGTCAATCCGTAAATGCGGGCGATTCCGTCTCCCACCTGGAGGACGGTGCCAACTTCCTCGAGTTGAGCTGCACTTGCAGATCCTGCGAGTTGCTCGCGGAGGATGCTGGAGACTTCTGCTGGGTTGATATCAGCCATCAGTTTGTGATTTTGTCCCGATCAGAATTCGGGCTCGTAATCGTGTTCCGTGAGTTCACGGCCAAGCGCCTGGATTTGGCGCTTCACCGAGGCGTCGATCATCTGATCTCCGATGTGGAGGATGTACCCTCCAAGGATTTCAGGATCGACCTGTTCAGTCAATTCCACTTCGCCTTTGTGGACTTTGGCCACTTGGGCGAGGATGCTGGACCGCAACGCGTCTGTCAATGCCACTGCCGTGGTCACTGTCACAGATTGGATGTTGCGAAGGGCCCGAAGCTGGGTTTGGCCTTCTTGGACCATGTCCACCACCAAACCTTCTCTTCCTTTATGGATGAGGATTTGGAGGTAACTCGCCGTGAGTTCACCAACGTGACCCTTGAGAACAGCATCCAGGACAGCTTGCTTCTTGTCCCCCTTGACAATGGGGCTTTGAAGCAACAGCACCAAATCGCGAGAGCCGGAGAACAACGCGTCCAGCGTGTCCAAATCCTGGCCCACCTCATCCAGCTCGTTGCGCTCCTGCGCAAGAGAAAGAAGGGCTTTCGCGTAACGTGCGGCGACTCGTGCTGTAGCCATGGCTTAGTTCAATGGGCTTTCGTCGATCAACTTCTGCACCAACGCTTGCTGCTTGTCTTCGCCGGACAACTCCGTGCGAATGAGCTTTTCAGCGATGGTCACAGACAACTTCGCCACTTCCGCCTTCAATTCCGCGACTGCGGCTTTGCGTTCTGTGGCGATTGCTTGGCGAGCGTTTTCCGCTTCACGAGAGGCCTCGTCTTTGGCTTTAGCCTTGGCCTCCGCCACCACTTTTTCTGCCATTTCGCGCGCTTCACGCAACATCGCGTCGCGTTCTGCACGCGCTTCCTGAAGCAGGCGGTCGTTGTCCGCTTGCAAGGCCGTCATTTCTGAACGGGCCTTGTCCGCTTCATTCAACGCAGTGGCAATGCTCTCTTCGCGCTCTTTCAGGGCAGTGAGGATGGGCCCCCACGCCATTTTGCGCAGCAAGAACATGACCACCAAAAAGGCAATGGTGGACCAGACGACTGTCCCGAATGCGGGTGTCAGCAGCGCCTCCATCGAATTATCCGAGGGCGACGAGCAAGCAAACAATCACACCGAAGAGGGCAACACCCTCAACCAGTGCCGCAGCCACAATCATGTTGGAGCGAATGTCGCCAGCGATTTCAGGCTGACGGGCCATGGCTTCCAAGGCCGATCCGCCAATGCGTCCTACACCGAGGCCTGCGCCAATAGCAGCAGCACCAGCACCGAGGCCTGCGAGGCCCTGTCCAATTTCAAGAAGGATGGTCAACAATTCCATTTGGAAAATTTTGAAAGAGTAATAAGAATCAATGATGGGCCTCGTGGGTCGCTTCACCGAAGTAAATCGCGGCCAAGAGGGTAAAGACAAATGCTTGCAAGAACGCCACAAGGAGTTCGAGGCAGTACATGAAAATCATGAAGGCTGTCGAGAAGATGCCGATGCCGTAACCGGCTGCCATCGCCTCTCCACCTTTGCCGAAAATGAGAATCAAGCTCACGAACGACAAGATGATGATGTGACCCGCGCTGATGTTCGCCGTCAGACGAATCATCAAAACGATGGGCTTCAAAAACATCCCCACAATCTCGATGGGAACGATGATGGGCATCACAAACAGCGGCACACCTGGGGGCCAAAACAAGTGACCCCAGTAATGCTTGTTTCCATTGAAGGTTGTGATCAAGAAAACCAGCGACGCCAACACCATGGTGATGCCCAAGGTGCCTGTCACGTTGAATCCTCCGATGAATGGAACCAGTCCCAACAAGTTGGCGAAGAAGATGAAGAAGAACACCGTCATGAGGAAGGGCAAGAACTTGTCTGCCTTCGCTTTTCCGATGTTGGGAATGGCGATTTCGTCACGGAGGAACACCACCAAGGGTTCCAGAGCGTTGGTCATTCCCGTGGGCGCTTGACCCTGACGGTTCTTGTAGCTTCCGGCCATGCGGCCAAACAACACAACCATCAATCCCAGCATGAGAAGCATGCCGAAGATGGATTTGGTGATGCTCAAATCGTACACCACTGGGCCGTGGTGGTTGTGTTCTGCGTGATCGTGGCCTTCGTGCGCATCATGATCGTGACCAGCGTGGTCCGCGTGGTCGTGACCGTCGTGAGAACCATGGTCATGACCGGCATGGTCGCCTGCCACCGCGATGTGCCCGTGACTTAACTCGTACGTCACCCCGGATGGTCGCTCCGCGACGCGACCATCGCCGTGGCCCTCAAATGCACTGCTCATGAACACATCCAAGCCATGCTCGGCGGTGTAGACAATGATGGGCAGTGGAATGTGCACGTCTCCCCACAAGTGGATCTCGTGGGCATCGGCAATGTGATGGATGATGAAGTTGCTCGGATTGAACGCCTCCTGTTCATGGCCGTGGTCGTGGCTGTCTTCAGCCCATGCCGTTGTGGTCGCCGTGGCGACCAACAATCCGAAGAAGAGTGCAATACGCTTGTTCATGGTTGCAAATCCGCGGCAAAAGTACTCACGAAAGCGGTGTTTTGCACAATAGAAATCAGTTCTTTTGATTTTGGTCCCCAGACCCCACCGTTGTTGCCACAATCACCACTGTGTAAAGGAGAAACACGCCAAACGCAGCGAACACAAATTCCAACCGCGCCTCCTCGTTGAACACCAAGAACGCGGTCAGCCATCCCAGGGTCGTGAACAACTTCATCGCGGTGGTGCCATTCACAGCGGCCACAAACTGCATGGGCGACT